>NZ_JBJGXV010000017.1:0-123879 GCF_045447295.1 Pseudomonas sp. O39 | reverse complement strand
CATGTACTCAATCTCCCTAACCCCTCACAGGCTTAAAGCAACACAAAGAGTTGCGTAGACACCTATGGCCATCGCAGGCAAGCCAGCGCCCACAGGTGTTCAGTGCTCACACCACATTTGCGCCACCCGCGATGCGCTTGAGCCCCACCACCATCAACCCCGCCCCAACGCCCATCGCCACCATCAACAGCGGGTACGACACCCACCACGGTGTACCCGCCGTCATCATGCTGAACTCCGACATGCCGCCCACGCTGGCAATCAGGTTAAGCGGCAGGAACACCACGTTGATCAACGTCAGCTTGCGCAGCAGGTTGTTCATGCTGTTGTTCATCAGGTTGCCGCGCGCGTCGATCAACCCGGAAAACACATTGGAGTAGATCTCCGCCTGCTTGTAGCACTGGTGGTTTTCAATGATCAGGTCATCGATCAGCCCCAGGATCTCGGCGCTGAAATGTTCCTTTTCCCCATGATTGCGCAACCGCGACAGCACCGCGCCGTTGCTGTGCAGCGCGTTGATGTAATAGATCAGGCTCTCGCTGAGGTTGAACATTTGCATCAGGTGATGGTTGCTCATCGACGCGTTGAACTGTTGCTGCAACTCCCGCGCGACCAGCTTGATCACCTTGAGGTGGCCCAGGTAGTGATGGATGTTGTTGAGCAACAGATCGAGCAGCACATCCAATGGCGTGTGCAGCGGCCGGCGAGCGCCGAGGCCGGACAGCGGGGTTTCATCGGTAGCAATCACCAGCAGGCGACCCGGCGAAAACAACAGGCCGCAGGACGCCACTTCAAACATCAGGTTGCCACCACCGGAGTATTTCTCCGGGCGTTTCCAGATCAGGAACAGGTAGTCGGGGTGAAATTCAATGCGTGAGACTTCGTCCGGGTCGAGTGCCGAGGCCAGGGCGTGTTCGTCGAGTTTATGGTGGTCGCGCAGCCATTCGCGTTCGGCAACATCCGGGTTATTGAACAGCATGATCGGAGCGTCGTCCCTGTCCCCTTTGCGCAGCTTTCCGTCGGTCAGTTCAAAACGCTGGATCATGGCGCGTCACCAGACCTGGCCTTGGCGTTTCAATTCCAGGCGCCGTACAAACTCCTCCAGCACCAGCGCATACAGGTCGTCTTGCAAATAGGCATCTTCGATACCGGCATCCATATTGGGGTTGTCGTTGACCTCGATCACCACCACCTTGTCGCCGGATTGCTTGAGGTCGACGCCGTACAGGCCGTCGCCGATCAGGTTGGCGGTCTTGACCGCCAGTTCCACCACCGCCTTGGGCGCTTCGTGGACCGCCAGGGTGCGGCATTCGCCGTTGATGTCCTGGCCGATGGCCTTGTGGTTGTAGATCTGCCAATGGCCCTTGGACATGAAGTACTGGCAGGCAAAGATCGGCTTGCGGTTGAGTACGCCGATGCGCCAGTCGTACTCGGTGTAGAAAAACTCCTGGGCCAGTAACAGCACCGAGTGTTCAAACAACTCGGCGGTGGCCTTGAGCAAGGCTTCCTGGCTTTCAACCTTGATCACGCCCCGGGAGAAACAACCGTCGGGGATCTTCAACACCAGCGGGAAGCCGAGGCGTTCGCCGACCCGCTCGAAATCTTCCGGTCGCTCCTTGTAGAGAATCTCGGTGGCGGGCATACCCAGTTGGTGACTGTTGAGCAGGTCGGTGAGGTAGACCTTGTTGGTACAGCGCAGGATCGACGCCGGGTCATCCATCACCACCAGGCCTTCGCTTTCGGCTTTCTTGGCAAAACGGTAGGTGTGGTTGTCGACGCTGGTGGTCTCACGGATCAGCAAGGCGTCGTACTCGGCGAGGCGCGAGTAATCCTTGCGCTCGATCAGTTCCACATCAATGCCCAGGCCCTTGCCGACGCGCACGAAGTTCTCCAGCGCCTTGGCATTCGACGGCGGCAATTGCTCCTGGGGATCATGGAGGATGGCCAGGTCATAGCGGGCCAATCGACGTGAGCGCGGTTGGCGCCAGATCTTGCGGCTGAAGTTGTCGAGGGCGTGGGCGAACTGGTCTTCCTGGTCGTCGCGTAACTTGTGCAATACGCCGGATTTCACGCCCTCGATATGCCAGCCGTTGTTCTTGCGAAATTCAACTAACAAGATCGGACACGGGAAGGTTTCAAACAGCTGACGGGCCAACTCCTGCAACGGTTCTATATTGGTTCGGCCAAAGTACAGCGTCAGGGTAAACCCTTCGGTATTGCTGTAGAGGTGATGACTCAAGGCTTTATCGAGGGTTTTATCCAAGTCATCCAGGGACAAGCCATACAGCGACTTTTTGGTCAGTTCGCTGATGGTACGCACCGATGGAATCACCTTGTGCCCTCGTGCTTCGGCCAGCAACGAGCAGTAGTAACCGTGCCCCAGGTACTTGTAGCTACGGCACAGGTTGATGACCTGCACGCGCTTGCCCGTTTCGTTCTCGCGGGTTTGCTCGAGGTACTCCTGGGCCGTCACGATGTCTTCGCTGGGGAAGTAGGAGGCCCAATCTTCCTTGCGCTCGACAATAATCACGACTTGACTGGAACCTTTAAGAGGCGCGGAAAAATAACCGTTGGAAGTTATTGTCGCCGCGACGGTTTGCTCGGATACTTCACGCCAATGACTTTGTACCGCCGACATAATATTTGATCCGCTTTAGAGAACTCGACCTTTTCTATTAAGCACGATCTTTTAGAGAAGTCCCGTTTCGTTACGCAACTTTTACGGCGGTCATATGGCTCTTTCCTTTCGCGTTGCAACCCCCGCTGATGTGCCCGAATTGGTGGCGCTGGAACAGCATTGTTTCACCACTGACCGGCTCTCGCCGCGCAGTTTCCAGTGGATGGTCAGCCGCGCCCATGGCCAGTTGCTGGTCGCGGAAAATGAGCAGCAATTGCTCGGTTATGCGCTGGTGTTGTTCCATCGCGGCACCTCGCTGGCGCGGCTCTACTCCATCGCGATCGCCGAGCATGCACGGGGCACGGGCCTGGGCAAGCAGTTGCTGACGCGCATTGAGGCCTGCGCCGTAGCGCATGATTGCGCTTACCTGCGCCTGGAGGTGCGCACCGACAACCCCGGCGCCCTCGCCCTGTATGAACGCAATGGCTACCGCCGCTTTGCCCTGATCAACGACTATTACGAAGACCACACCGCCGCCATCCGCCTGGAAAAACGCATTCTCCAGCATCAGGTCGCGCGCCCGCAGAGCGTGCCGTACTACCAGCAGACCACCGACTTCACCTGCGGCGCCGCCTGCCTGCTGATGGCCATGGGCGCGCTGGTACCGCATCGCCTCGCCCAGCGCCGCGAAGAGCTGCAAATCTGGCGCGAGGCGACCACCGTGTTCATGACCGCAGGCCATGGCGGCTGCAGCCCGCAAGGCTTGGCCCTGGCGGCCTGGCGTCGGGGGTTCAGGGTGCGAATGCAGGTGAATGTGCGCGGGCCGCTGTTTCTCGACGGCGTGCGCGACCAGCATAAAAAGGACGTCATGCGCCTGGTCCACGAGGCGTTTGAGGAAGAGCTGGCAGGCAGCGATGTTGAGCAGGTGCTCGGCGGCGCGCTGGATTTACCTCAAGTATTGCAGGACGGCGGACAGCCGCTGGTGTTGATCAGCAGCTACCGCCTCACCCGCTCCAAATCGCCCCATTGGGTGATGGTCACCGATTGCGACGAGGACTTCGTTTACCTGCACGACCCCGATGTAGACCACAGCCAGCATCGCCAGCCCCTGGACTGCCAGCACCTGCCGGTCAGCCATGGGGAGTTCGAGCGAATGTGCCGGTTCGGCAATAACAAATTGCGTGCGGCGGTTGTGCTTTTCAAGCCACTTGCTTGATCCCGGCCTTGGCTTCCAGCTCGCGAACCAGCGGCAACACGCGTTTGCCGAAGTACTCGACTTCCTCCTGGAAGTGCAGGAAGCCGGCCAGCACCAGGTCAACGCCCACGGCCTTGAGCGCAACGATGCGCTCGGCAATCTGCTGCGGGGTGCCGATCAGGTTGGTCTTGAAGCCGTCGTTGTATTGCACCAGGTCTTCGAAGCTGGACTTGGCCCAGTTGCCCTCACCTTCCGGCGAGGCCTTGCCTGCCTGCTTGGCGGCATCACCAAACGCATTCACCGCTTCGGGGTCGGCCTTGTCGATGATTTCTGCGAGCACGGCGCGGGCTTCTTCCTCGGTGTCGCGGGCGATCACGAAGGCATTCACGCCGACTTTGACCGAATGGTTATTCGCGGCAGCCTTGGTACGAATGTCATCCACCTGGGCCTTGATGCCTTCCGGCGTGTTGCCGTTGGTGAAGTACCAGTCCGACACGCGTGCGGCCATGTCCCGCGCCGCCCGCGAGCTGCCGCCCTGGAAGACTTCCGGCTGGCCCAGCGGCTTGGGCTTGAGGGTGTAGTTGTTGAAACGGTAGAAGTCGCCCTTGAAGGTGAAATCGTCCTGGCTCCAGATGCCCTTCAGCGCGCGGATAAATTCCTCGGAGCGGCGATAGCGCTCATCGTGCTCCAGCCACGGCTCACCGATGGCCTGGAATTCGCCCTTGAACCAGCCACTGACGATATTCACCGCGATACGGCCGTTGGTGAGCTGGTCGATAGTCGCCAGTTGCTTGGCCGCCAGCGCCGGCTGCCATGGGCCGGGCAAGATCGCGGCGATGACCTTGAGCGTGGTGGTGGCCGCCAGCAGCGCATGGCTGAACGCCACGGATTCATGCTGGTTTTCGGCGCCGTAGCCTGCGGTGAAGCGAATTTGCGTCAGGCCATATTCAAAGCCTGCCGCTTCGGCCAACTGCGCCAGTTTGCGGTTGTAGTCAATACCCCAATGGGTGCGTTGTTCAATCTTGCTCACCACCAACCCACCGCTCACGTTGGGCACCCAGTAGGCAAATTTCACGGCTTGCTGACTCATCTAGCGATACCTCGCACAAAGGAATGTACCGAAGGGTTGAGCAGCAAGCGTGCCAGGCCTTGGCAAACGCCCGGGCCATGGGCATCGCGGCAAGAAACACAGCGCTGGGTCGCTGGGCGACGAATGTCAGGGATCGCGCCGGTTTGTCGAAACACTGTTGCTGGAGCAACAGTGAATTGCACCCTTTGCCCCTGAATACGGGCTGAAGAACCCGGCACGGACTGTGCAATCACCGTAACACTTGATCACTGCCCAGGAGCCGTACCCCATGACCGAGCAACACGTCATCAACCCGCTGTCCACCGGCGTCGATTACCCCACCCTGGCCGCACGTTTTCGGCCGATATTCCAGCGTATCGCCGACGGCGCACTGGCGCGTGAACAAAGCCGTACCCTGCCCCATGAGCCGATTCAATGGCTCAAGGAGGCCGGCTTTGGCGCGGTGCGGGTGCCGGTGGAATACGGCGGTGGTGGTGCGTCCCTGCCGCAGTTGTTCGAACTGCTGATTGAATTGGCCGCCGCTGACTCCAACGTGCCCCAGGCCCTGCGCGGCCACTTCGCCTTTGCCGAAGACCGCCTGAATGCACCACCGAGCGCGGGTCGCGACCTGTGGTTCAAGCGTTTTGTCGATGGCGATATCGTCGGCTGCGCCTGGACTGAAATCGGCAATGTCGCGATCGGCGACGTCGTCACCCAGGTCAGCCCCGACGGTGACCAATGGAAACTCAACGGCGAAAAGTTCTACAGCACCGGCAGCATTTTCTCCGACTGGATCGACGTATATGCCCAGCGCAGCGACACCGGTGGCGACGTGATTGCCGCCACCCGCACGCGCCAACCCGGCGTGCTGCAAAGCGATGACTGGGACGGCTTCGGCCAGCGCACCACCGGCAGCGGCACCACGCGCTTTACCGACGCCATCGTCGAAACGGAAAACCTCATCGATTTTGCCACCCGTTTCAAATACCAGACGGCGTTTTACCAGTTGGTGCTGCTGGCGAGCCTGGCCGGCATTGGTCGCGCCGCGCTCAACGACGTGGCGCATCAGGTGCGCAGTCGCAAACGCATTTACAGCCATGGCAATGCCGCCCACGTCAGCCAGGATGCGCAGGTTCAACAAGTCGTCGGTGAGGTGGCAGCACTGGTCTACGCCGCCGAGGCCGGCGCGCTTAAAGCCGCAGTGCCGGCACAACAGGCGTACCTGGCGCGATTTGCCGGGGATGACGCTGCTGAGCGTGCAGCTAATGTGGCTGCCGAGATTGAATCAGCGACGGCGCAGGTGGTGGTGTCAGCGCTGATCCAGCGTGCCACCAGCGAATTGTTCAACGCACTGGGGGCCTCGGACGTGCGCCAGGGTAAAGCCCTCGACCGCCACTGGCGTAATGCGCGCACCGTGTCATCCCATAACCCGGTGATCTACAAGGCGCGCATCGTGGGTGATTGGGTGATCAACGGCACCGAGCCACCGTTTGTATGGCAGATCGGCAACGGCCCGGCCAAAAGCTGACGCGGAAAACAGGTGGGAGCAGGCCCGCTCCCACACTTGAATGGCGTACGCCTTAGAACGCCAGCTTGTAGCCGATGGTCATCAACATGATCGCCAGGCATGGGCGTAATACGCCGTCCGGGACTTTGCCGGTCATGTGGCTGCCGAGGTAAATCCCCGGCAGCGACCCCATCAGCAAAAAGCCCAGCAGGTGCCAGTCCATATTGCCCATGCTGGCGTGGCCCAGGCCCGCCACCAGGGTCAACGGCACGGCATGGGCGATCTCGGTGCCGACTAAACGTCGGGTAGCGAGAAACGGGTACAGGATAAACAGCGCGACGGTGCCCAGGGCGCCGGCGCCGATAGAGGTCAAGGCAACCATGGTGCCCAGAATTGCGCCGGTGACCACCGTCAGCGCGTTCAGGTTACGCGGGCTCATGTGGTAGTCATCGCCGGCATGGCGCTGGGCGAAGGCCAACAGGCTTTTCTTGAACAGGATCGCCAGGGCGGTCAACAGCAGCACCACGCCAAGGGCTTGCTTGATCACCGCGTTCATCGCGCTGGGGTCGGTGTGCAGGCTGGCGAGGAACCACAAGGTCAGCAGCACGGCGGGCACACTGCCCAGGGTCAGCCAGCCGGTGATGGTCCAGTCGATGTTCTTGTTCTTGCTGTGTACCAGCACACCACCGGACTTGGTGATGGCGGCGTACAACAGGTCGGTGCCCACGGCGGTGGCCGGGTTAATGCCGAACCACAACAGGATCGGGGTCATCAAAGAGCCCCCACCTACACCCGTCATGCCCACGATAAAACCAACGATCAGGCCAGCGATTACAAAACCAATATTACCCACATCCATTGCAGCTACCCGCGGCCTTATAAATTTCTGGCCGCAGGATAGCGATTTTTCTTATAACGACTTATATCAATATGATCTGACTTTATGCTTTTTCTGTCAGCCGATGGCAGACGTAGGCTTGAGTCTGGTACTGAAAAGCTACCGTATCGCGCCCGCGCAAAGCAGGATGGGTGTCGATCAGCGTGAGCAATTGCGCAGTCACCGTGGCCTTTTGCGCGGCAGGCAGCGCCGCGATGAAGCTCACCGACAGAAAGCGATCCATGATCACTTCCTGAGGGCTGCCCACATGTTGATAGGGAAAGCAGGTGATTTCGGGCGCGGAAAAATATTTGCCGGTGAAGGCTTCGCGCCAACGGCCGCTGTGAAAGCGCGGCGTGTCGCCTTCGTATGGCGTGATGATTTCAGTCATGGCGGCGACCCAATCCACCGACTCGTCGCGCACATTCCACACCAATCCCAGGCGTCCATCCGGTTTGAGTACCCGGTGGATTTCCGCCACGGCCGCCTCGGTGGCAAACCAGTGGAAGGCTTGTGCGCACACCACCGCATCCGCAACGGCGCTTTCCAGCGGAATCGCTTCGGCGGTGCCATTGACCAGGTGCACATCCGGCAGCAGCTTGCTCAACTGCGCGCCCATTGCCGGCACCGGCTCCACGGCAATCAGCGTGGGCGCCAGGGTATTGAGCAAGCGGGTGAACTTGCCGGTGCCGGCGCCCAGGTCGATGACCGTCGACTGCGCGCTAATACCCAGTGTGTCGCTCAACCAGCCGGTGAGTTGCCGTGGATAGTCCGGTCGACCGTGGGCGTAAGCGACGGCCTGGGTAGAAAACCCTTGTTGAGCAGACGCGTGAATACCAGTCATTGCCAATCTCTCCTCGGGTAAAGCGGGTGCACAGTGTGCGCCCTTCGCATTTTATTTTCTAACCGGTGCATCCAATCAGGCGGCTCATGGGTAGTACCCACAGCAACCCTGCTGTTCTACTCAATGGAGAAGTCCCGATGAACGCTAAAGCATTGCTCTGCCTGACTGGTTTGCTCCTCGGCGCCCCCACCGCCTTTGCCCAAACCGGTTTACCCGACAGCATCAAGGTGCCGGATGGCCACAAGGTGGCGCTGGAGACCACCGGCGTCGGCGAAATCACCTACGAATGCCGCGACAAAGCTAACGCTGCCGGCCAGACCGAATGGACCTTCGTCGGCCCCAAAGCGGTACTGAATGACCGCAGCGGCAAGCCAGTGGGCACCTACTTCGGCCCGCCGGCCACCTGGCAAGCCAAGGACGGTTCAAAGGTCACCGGCACCCAATTGGCGGTGGCGCCGTCGGGTGCGGGCAACCTGCCCTATCAGTTGGTCAAGGCCAACCCGGCCGAGGGCAAGGGTGCGATGACTGGCGTAAGTTATATCCAGCGGGTCGCTCTTAAAGGGGGCGTGGCGCCGAGTACCGCGTGCACCGCCGCCAACAAGGGCAAGCAGGAAGTGGTGAAATACCAGGCCGACTACATATTCTGGGCAGCCAACTGAGCACATTCAGCTAGGCTAATGCGCTGGCGCCCCGACCTTTGGGTCGGGGCATTGATCATGTTCTTGCGGCGGAAACCCCGGTCCTTGCCTGAAGCCCCTTTTGACTACGAAGCCTGCCTTCTGGCCTGCGCGCGTGGCGATCAACGCGCCCTGCGTCGGCTGTATGAGCAGGACAGCAGCCGTCTGCTCGGCGTGGCCTTGCGCATTGCCCGCGACAAAGCCCTGGCCGAGGACATCGTGCACGACGCGTTTATCAAGATCTGGCGCGGCGCCGCCAGCTTCGACCCCGACCGCGGTTCGGCGCGTGGCTGGGTATTCAGCGTGACCCGGCACCTGGCCTTGAATTTCGTGCGCAATCATCACCGCGAGGTGCCGTTAGGCGAGGAACATGACGACCTCGCCGCCGCCGACGACGACGCCGTTGAGTTCAGCGCACGCAGCGGGCAGATTCACCATTGCCTGGAACAGCTAGACCCGGCCCGCCGCCGTTGCATCCTCCACGCCTATGTCGACGGCTATTCCCAGAGTGAAATCGCGCAGAAACTGGACACCCCGCTGGGGACCGTCAAAGCCTGGATCAAACGTAGCCTCGCCGCGCTGCGGGAGTGCATGGCATGAGTAACCCATTGGACGAACTGGCCAGCGAATACGTGCTGGGCACCCTGCCCTCTGAACAGCGCGCCGAGGTTGAACGACGCCTGCAACACGACGCCGCGTTGCGCACGGCGGTGGACGCCTGGGAACAACGCCTGTTGCCCCTGACGGCATTGGCCGAACCGGTCCCCCCGTCCGCACAGCTATGGCGGCGCATCGAACGCACTGTTGGGCGCGCCGATACCCGCGAGCCCTGGTGGAACCTGCTTGCACTCTGGCGCGGTTTGGCCGGTGCGGGGCTGGTCACCACACTGGTACTGGCCGCGCTGCTGCTGACCCGCCCGCCCAGCGCTGAACCGACCTTTGTGGTGGTGCTGGTGGCGCCTCAAAGCCAGGCACCGGGTTGGGTCATCCACGCCAGCAATACTCAACAGATCCAGTTGATTCCGTTGGGCGTGATGGAAGTGCCGGCCGACAAGGCCCTGCAATTCTGGACCAAAGGCGATGGCTGGCAAGGCCCCGTATCACTGGGCCTGGTCAAACCGGGGCAGACCCTGTCGGTGCCCTTGGACAAACTGCCACCCCTCACGCCAAACCAGCTGTTCGAGCTGACACTGGAAGACCCGCGTGGTTCGCCAACCGGCAAGCCGACCGGGCCGATCCAGGCCATCGGCCGCGCCGTCAAGGTGCTCTGATCAGCCGACGCTGGGCAACCACACGCGAAACCGCGCACCGCCCAGCGGCGATGCCAGCGCCGTTAACGTGCCGCCCTGGGCTTCCATCGCACGCCGACTGATCGCCAAGCCCAGGCCGAAGCCGCCAGTGGCGCGGTCGCGGCTACGGTCCAGGCGGTAAAACGGCTCGAAAATACGCTCACGCTGGTCCACGGGAATGCCGATGCCATCGTCATCCACCCAGATTTCACAGCCATTGGCACAGACCTTGACGCCTACCTGGATGCGCTTGTCGCAATACCGCGTGGCATTGCGCAGCAGGTTCTGCAGGGCGCGGGCCGTGAGGCGCGGGTCGAGGCTGACGCGCTCCACGGCACAGTCGAGCGCCACATCGATGACAATCTCGGGGTTTTCCAACTCGTCATCGACGCTGCCCAGCACGCTGTCGATAAACTCGTCGAGCACCACTTCCACACGCTCCGGCAACTGCGCCGGGTTTTGCAGGCGGCTGTAGGAGAGCAATTCCAGCACTAATTCGTCCAGCTCGCGGATGTGCGCAACGAGGCTTTGCAGACGCTCGCGACTGGCCTGGGGCAAGTCTTCCGACAGGGCCAGGGCCAGGCCGAAGTCCAGGCGCGTCAGCGGTGTGCGCAGTTCGTGGGAGACCGCATTGAGCAGGTCACGCTGCTGGTTGAGCAGGCGCTCGATATCGTCGGCCATGGTGTCAAACACCGTGGCCAGGCTGCCGATGTTGGACCTGGCGGGAATGTGCGTACGCTCAGCCAGGTTGCCCCTGCCCAACTGGACGGCGGTGGTCTTCAGGCGCTCCAGGTCGCGCCAATGCGGGCGCAGCCAAAACAGCAGGCACGCCAGCAGCGCAGCACCGATCAACACGTTCATCGACCAGTACAGCAGGTTCATGTCCAGCGGGTCGGGCGGGATCGTCAGCTTGACCACAAATTGATCGTTGACCGGTGAACTGATTTGATCCATCCAGCCCCACTCTCCCAGGCGGATCACCGGTTTGCCTTGCTCCAGCAGGTGCTCTTCTTCAGGGGTGTAACTCGCGTCCTGGCGCAGCAGCAGTTGCACTTTCAGCGGCGCAAAGTCACGGCCCAGTTGCGCGGTGACCTCTGACCAGTGCTCCACCGGCACGCGCAGATAGTGTTCAACGATCAGCTTTTGCTGACCGCGACTCTGCTCGACGTTGTAGTTCATGTAGCGATGTTCGAACACCTTGATCACCAGTTTGGGAATCAGGTAGATCGCCGCACTGTAGGTGACGATGGTGATCAGGTAGAGGCGTAGCAGCGCACGAAACATGGATCAGCATTCCCACTCGGAACGGCTGAACAAGTAACCCTTGCCCCACACGGTCTTGATCTTGCGCGCTTCGCCGGCATGGTCGTCGAACTTGCGGCGCAGCTTGGAAATGGCCACGTCCACCGAGCGGTCGGTACCGTTGAACTCGATACCGCGCAGGCGTTGCAGAATCTGGTCGCGGCTGAGCACTTCACCGGCATGCCGGGCCAGCACCACCAGCAGGTTGTATTCACCGCTGGAAAGCTCCACCGCTTGCTCGCGCCACGTCACCGTGCGTTCGGACAGGTCGATACACAGGTTGCCCATGATGATCTGGTCGTTGGCAACCTGGGGGTCGGACAGGCTGCTGCGGCGCAACAAGGTGCGCACTCGCGCCAGCAATACGCGCGGCTCGCAGGGCTTGGTGACATAGTCGTCAGCGCCCATTTCCAGGCCCAGCACCTGATCGTGGCTGTCGTCTCGCGCGGTGAGCATCAGGATCGGCAAGCCCGCCGAGTCGGCACGCAGCAAGCGACACACCTGCAGGCCGTCAAGGCCCGGCAACATCAGGTCGAGGATCACCAGGTCCGGCGGGTTAAGGCGTGCGCGCTCGCGAACGTGATCGCCACGGCTGAGTACGCTGACGTGGTAGCCATTGCGTTCCAGGTAACTGGCAATCAGCTCGGAGAGCGCGGCGTCATCTTCCACCAGAAGGATGTTGGGCATGGTGTTTCCAAATAATGCGGTTTGTTGGTGTGTTGCAGGATTGTGCAAGGATATACGCCCCCGGCGCTCAGCGCGCCGCACCTTACATTTCTTCACAGACGGGCTACAGAGCTTCACAGCACCGCGGCGCAGGTGACTTTAGGATGCGCCAGTCAATATTGGGATATGAGCATGTCGAAGAATCTGTTTGCGCCGTTTTGCCTGCTGGCCTTGACGCTGGCACTGAGTGCTTGTGGCAAGTCGGCCGATGACGCGCCGGAAATGCCCTTGGCCAAAGTCCGCATCGAAACCCTGCAGGCCAAACCCCTCTCCATCACCAGCGAACTGAGCGGGCGAATCGCCGCACCGCGCATTGCCGAAGTGCGTGCACGGGTCGCTGGCGTGGTCATGCAGCGCGTGTTCAAGGAAGGCCACGACGTGAAACAGGGCGATGTGCTGTTTCGCATTGACCCGGCCCCGTTCAAGGCTGACCTGGACAGCGCTCGGGCCAACCTGGACAAGGCCCAGGCCAATGCCTTCCAGGCACGCCTGCAAGAACAGCGCTACAGCCAGTTGGTAGAAGGCAATGCCATCAGCGGCCAGGACTACGACAATGCCCGCGCCGCCGTGCGCCAGACCAACGCCGAAGTCGCCGCTAATAAGGCTGCCGTCGAGCGTGCGAAGCTGAACCTGGGCTACGCCACCGTCACTGCGCCGATCTCCGGCCGAATCGGCCGCGCGCTGGTGACCGAGGGTGCACTGGTGGGCCAGAACGAAGCCACGCCACTGGCGATCATCCAGCAACTGGACCCGATTCACGCCGACCTGACCCAGTCGACCCGCGAGCTGAATGACCTGCGCCGCGCCTTCCGTGCCGGCAGCTTGAAGCAGGTCGGCCAGGACCAGGCCAAGGCCACGCTGATCCAGGACGACGGCAGCCTGTACCCGCTGCCGGGCAAATTGCTGTTTGCCGAGATCAGCGTCGACCCGGGCACCGGGCAGATCATCCTGCGCAGCGAGTTCCCCAACCCTGACCTCGACCTGCTGCCCGGCAGTTTTGTGCGCGTGCGCCTGGAACAAGCGGTTGATAAGCAAGGCATCAGCGTGCCGCAACGCGCCATTACGCGCGACAGCGCCGGCATCCCGATGGTGCTGCTGTTGGACGCCGAGCAGACCGTCAGCCAACAGCCGGTGGAGCTGGGCGCGGTCGTCGAGGATCGCTGGATCGTCAGCAGCGGCCTCAAGCCCGGTGATCGCATCATCGTCGAAGGCCTGCAACACGCGCGCCCCGGTGAAAAGTCGAAGTGGACGACAGCCCGGCCCCTGGCCAGCCCGTAAAGGAATAACCCGCCATGCCGCAGTTCTTTATTGACCGCCCGATTTTCGCCTGGGTGGTCGCCCTGTTTATCCTGCTGGCCGGTGCACTCGCCATCCCGCAGTTGCCGGTGGCGCAGTACCCCAACGTGGCGCCGCCAAAGGTGGAAATCTACGCGGTGTACCCGGGCGCTTCGGCCCAGACCCTGGATGAAAGCGTGGTCAGCCTGATTGAGCAGGAGCTCAACGGCGCCGATCACCTGCTGTATTTCGAATCCCAGAGCAGCCTGGGTTCGGCCACGATCACCGCCACCTTCCAGCCGGGCACCAACCCGGAAATGGCCCAGGTTGATGTGCAAAACCGCCTTAAAGCGGTAGAGCCGCGCTTGCCGCAAGCGGTGACCCAGCAAGGCTTGCAGGTGGAAAAGGTTTCCGCCGGCTTCCTGCTGCTGGTCACCCTGACCTCCAACGACGGCAAGCTCGATGACGTCGCGCTCAGCGATTACCTGGCACGCAACGTGATGAACGAGCTCAAGCGCCTGGACGGTGTGGGCAAAGCCCAGCTGTATGGCGCCGAGCGCGCCATGCGTATCTGGATCGACCCGCAGAAGTTGATTGGCTTCAACCTCACCCCGGCCGACGTGAACGCTGCAATCAGCGCGCAGAACGCCCAGGTCTCGGCGGGCAGCATCGGTGATTTGCCGGGTACCAAGACCCAGGAAATCACCGCCGCCATCCTGGTCAAGGGCCAACTGTCGACGCCGGCGGAATTCGCCGACATCGTGCTCAAAGCCAACCCTGACGGCTCCACCGTGCGTATCGGCGACGTGGCGCGGGTGGAGATCGGCAGCCAGGAATACCAGTTCTCCACGCGCCTGAACGGCAAGCCATCCACCGCCGTCAGTGTGCAGCTGTCGCCGGGCGCCAACGCGCTGAAAACGGCGACCCTGGTGCGGGCGAGGATGGACGAGCTGTCGCGCTACTTCCCGGCCAACGTGGAGTACAAGATCCCGTACGACACCTCGCCCTTCGTCAAGGTCTCGATTACCAAAGTGGTCTACACCTTGCTCGAGGCGATGGCGCTGGTGTTTGCGGTGATGTACCTGTTCCTGCAGAACGTGCGCTATACCTTGATCCCGACGCTGGTGGTGCCCATTGCATTGATGGGCACCTTCGCCACCATGTTGTTGCTGGGCTTCTCGATCAACGTGCTGACCATGTTCGGCATGGTGCTGGCGATCGGCATCCTGGTGGACGATGCGATTGTGGTAGTGGAGAACGTCGAGCGCATCATGGTCACCGAGGGTTTGTCGCCCAAAGAGGCCACGCGCAAGGCCATGGGCCAGATTACCGGGGCCATCGTCGGTATCACCCTGGTGTTGGTCGCGGTGTTTCTGCCAATGGCGTTCATGCCGGGTTCGGTCGGGGTGATCTACCAGCAGTTCTCGCTGTCGATGGCGACCTCGATCCTGTTCTCGGCGTTCCTCGCCCTGACGTTGACCCCGGCTTTGTGCGCGACCTTGCTCAAACCGATTGCCAAGGGCGAGCACCACGCCAAAAGCGGCTTTTTCGGCTGGTTCAACAAACGTTTTGAAAGCTTCACGGACCGTTATGAAGGCTGGGTGGCCTATGCCCTCAAGCGCAGCGGCCGTTACCTGCTGATCTACTTGGTATTGCTGGTGGGCCTGGGGTGGATGTTCAGCCGCCTGCCCTCTTCGTTCCTGCCGGTGGAGGACCAGGGTTACACCATTACCGATATCCAGTTGCCGCCGGGTGCGAGTAAGAACCGCACGGTGCAGGTGGCCGAGCAGATCGAAGCACATAACGCCGAGGAGCCTGGGGTGGGCGATACCACCATGATCATGGGCTTCAGTTTCTCCGGTTCCGGGCAGAACGCGGCGCTGGCGTTTACCACGCTCAAGGATTGGTCGAAACGCAGCAGCGAGGATTCGGCCTCGGCCATTGCCGACCGCGCCAACGCCGCTTTCGGCGAGCTTAAGGATGCGATTGCCTTTGCGATCCTGCCACCGCCCGTGGACGGCCTTGGCACCTCCAGCGGTTTCGAGTTCCGCTTGCAGGACCGTGGCGGTGTCGGCCATGCCGCGTTGATGCAGGCACGTACCGAGTTGCTGGCGGCCGCCGAGAAAAGCCCGATCCTGGCCAACGTGCGCGAAAGCGCCCTGGCTGAAGCGCCGCAAGTGCAGTTGCAGGTTGACCGCAAGCAGGCCAACGCCCTTGGGGTCTCCTTCGCGGACGTGGGTAATGTGCTGTCCTCGGCCATCGGCTCAGCCTATGTCAACGACTTCCCCAACCAGGGCCGCATGCAGCGGGTGGTCGTGCAGGCCGAAGGCGACCAGCGCAGCCAGGTGGCGGACTTGATGAAGATCAACGTGCGCAACAACGCCGGGAAGATGGTGCCGTTGTCGGCATTCGTCGAAGCCAAATGGACCCAGGGCCCTGCGCAGTTGACGCGTTACAACGGCTACCCGGCCATCGCCATCAGCGGTGAAGCAGCACCGGGGCACAGCACCGGTGAGGCGATGGAAGAAATTCAGCGCCTGGTCAGCCAACTGCCGGCGGGCCTGGGCCAGGAATGGACCGGTTTGTCGTTGCAGGAACGCTTGTCCGGGTCCCAGGCGCCATTGCTGTTGGGCCTGTCGCTGTTGATCGTGTTCCTGTGCCTGGCCGCGCTGTATGAAAGCTGGTCGATTCCAACGTCGGTATTGTTGGTGGTGCCGCTGGGTGTGCTCGGCGCCGTATTGGCGGTGAGCTTGCGCGGCATGCCTAACGATGTGTTCTTCAAGGTCGGCCTGATCACCATCATTGGCTTGTCGGCGAAGAACGCGATCCTGATCATCGAGTTCGCCAAGGACTTGTATGAGCAGGGCGAAGACTTGATCGACGCCACCTTGAAAGCCGCGCGCCTGCGTTTACGGCCCATCATCATGACGTCGCTCGCCTTTATCCTCGGCGTGGTGCCGTTGGCCATTGCCACCGGTGCCAGCTCGGCCAGCCAGCAGGCGATCGGCACGGGCGTGATAGGCGGGATGATCACCGCAACACTGGCGGTGGTGTTTGTGCCGGTGTTCTTTGTGGTCGTCATGAAGCTGGTGCGCAAGCGTTCATAACCCGTTTGAAAATGCGCTATGGTGCTCACAACCTCCCCTGTTGTGAGCACCTATGGCCTTCCTCGCCCGCACCCACCCTCGCCTCTCCGCCGCCGCCGTCCTGGGCCTTGCCGTGGGCATCCTGGCGCCCGCCGACACGATCATCAGCAAAATCCTCATCGGCTGGAACGCCGGCGTCTGGACCTACCTGATACTGATGCTGTGGCTAACCAGCCGCTCGCGTGCCGACGACGTCAAACGCTTCGCCGAGATTGAGGATGAAAACGCAGGATTGGTGCTGTTCATGGTGTGCATCGCGGCGATTGCCAGCCTGGCGACCATCACGCTGAACCTGGTGGGCAGCAAAGACCTGGACAGCACCGCGCGCCTGCTGCATTACGGTTTTACCGGTATGACGGTGATCGGTTCATGGTTGCTGACCGGCGTGATTTTCAGCGTGCATTACGCGCGGCTTTTTTATACGTGGGAAGGTGACGAGCCGGCGCTGCGCTTTGCCGAAGGTTTGCGTAACCCCAACTATTGGGACTTCCTGTACTTCTCGTTCACCATTGGCGTGGCGGTGCAGACGGCCGATGTAGGCGTTGCCACGCGCAGCATGCGTAAAGTGGTGTTGGGCCAATCGTTGATCGGCTTCTTGTTCAATACCGCCATCCTTGGCTTCTCGATCAATATCGCCGCGGGTCTGTTCAGCTGAGCTTGGCTGGCCAGACCCCTGGCCTTGTCGCCTGCACACTTAGATGAAAAAGCTATTAAAAGTCTTTTATTAGACTGTCAACTATGACAGTAGACAAGTGTGAGGAAAGGCCTCTAATAGCGTGAGCTATTCAAACATAGCGCTGTACGGGCACAGTTGAATACTGCCTTCACAAGCGGCGTAACGAAGAAGATAGACACGCATTTGTAAACTGTGAATTCTGACAGTTACATAAATATTTTATTTGTCGCTTGATACCTGCAGTCAGAAGCATCAGCGCTTCTGAATCTTGCAAAAACATCATTGATGGAGAGGCGATCATGGCAGCGACACTGAAATTGGCAACTGAAAAACCAGCCCCCCGCGACGCAACTGGCGAGGTAAAAGGAACGATTGGTGATCACTCATTTAAAACCGATATCGGTAAATGGAGCATCCATCAAGGCATTGTCAGCATGAACCTTATTCACAAACATGAAGACGGCAACGTGGCAGAAGATGTATTCATCCAATTCCCGAGCGATGTCGAATTCGGCAAAGAACTGCAACTGCGAACGCACAATCCTCCAATGGCCTGGGTTTCCTACAAGGCCGAAGACCCTGTTTTGGTCGCCCAGTGCATCAGCAGTCGCAGCGGAGATCCAGAAAACAAGCCTGGTAAAGCGATCCTGGTTATTGAAAAGCTGTCACTCAGTCCTTTTCAAGTCACCGGCAAGCTCCAGTCAACGACTAATGAGATTCGCATAGAATACGTCACCCTCAATTTTCACTTGAAACAGAGTAATTAACCAACGACAAAAAGCCCTGATCGAAAGATCAGGGCTTTTTAATGACCGGCGCTTTAGTTAGAAGGAATAACGTACGCCAACGTTGGCACCCAGTACCTGATCGATTTTATTACTGGAGCTGGTTTCAAGGTCCGCGTGCATTTGCAGGTTCTGCGAGAGTTTCACCGCTACGCCGGCACCAAACTTGGCGCGCGAACCTGACAGGTCATTGTTGAAGGTCTGGTTGTTGACCGCAACCTTATTATTGTTGGCGAACTCGTGAACCATGGCCGCACGCAGGTACGGCTGGATAATGGTGCCACTGTCGAGCTGGATATCACGCCCTACTGTCGCGCCGGCTTCAGCGATACGTGAACGGGTACGTTCACCGTCGACTTTCAAGCCATTTTTCAGACTGTAGTTTCCACCCTGGACCACAATCGTCGACAGTCGACCATAAGGTTCAACGTACCAGCCATCATCGAGTTTGATATTGCGACCGAACTCAGCCGACAGGCTGCCACCCACGTTGTTGTAATTACCTTTGGTCGATGTAGCGTCGCTGAGGCTTACTTTGGCTTCGTTCTGGAAACGGTTGGCCTTGGCTACCGTATCAAAGTAGAACCCGCTTTCCTGGTCCATCCAGGTTGCATAAGCGCCCACGAAGTAGCTCTTGACGGTACCCGAGGAGCCGCGCGCAGGGTTAAGGTCGGAGGTACTATGACCAGCCATCACACCCACCAGCCATTGGCTGTCTACCAGCGGCATGTCCGCACCGATGGAGAAGCCGCGCTGGTTTTGCGTATACGCGGTACCCGAACTTTCGGACACGTTGTACTTGTTACCAAAACCACGAACCCAAAGACCCGCCTGGCCTGGCTCGAAACGCAACTCACCCATGCGGGCGCGCAACGAGGCCTCTTCGCCGTACATCACCGTCGGCGCGGTGTTGAAGAGTGCCGTTACCACACGGGTGCCACGGCTTTTCGTACGGGTTTCCGGGTCGAGATACCAATCAGTGCCTTCTTTTTTCAGATCGTAGGCAAAAGCACCTGCATCGACCGGGCCATTAACCAGGGAGAACTGCGCATCCCCACCGCCGGTATGGACCACGCGAACCTGATCGGGGTTGACCGGCTCAGCGCCACTGGCCGACAGCAACAGGTTGTGATTACCCGTAGCTTCGCCGGTGACATTGATGAAGTCCGTCTTGCCTTGCGCGAAATCGGTGCCCATAACAAACGTGCCATCACCGGCAAGCGTATTCAGGTTCAGTTGATAGAACGCATCCCCGGCGCCCATGGTAACCGTACCACCGGTCATGTTCAGTACACCGACCTGGCTGTCGCCCGTCATGTTCCAGTTGGAAGCATTGCCCACGTTCAAGCTGGACACATTCTGCAACTGGCCAGTCAACTCGGCGTTGTTCTGCAGGGTCAAATGGGCGGTGCTGGTGCCATCGACCACCACATTGCCGGTCAAACGGCTGTTATCAACCGTCATCGTCGCTGAACTGCCGCCCGTGACAGACAGCAGATTACCGTTACCCCCCGTGAGCGTGGAGCCGTTGCGCACCTCTATTTCTACCACCGGGGCCAGGCCTTGCGAGGCCCTGACCGAAATGGCGGAACCGGTTTTGCCCTCAACAACGGATTGGTCCAATACCAACTTGCCATCGGTGGTATCAAAACGTCCGCGGGTAAACGATACCCCGCTGCCCTGGCCGACGATCGTGGCCTGGGTGGCCGTTGCCGTGGCACCCCGTAGGGAAAGGCCAAAACTGTTCACGCCAGTACCTTGTACCAACGTGCCTTGCTTGAAGTCCATCTGGCTACCGCTGCTGGCTTCCGCCCCGCCGGCAGTACCGCTGATAATGCTGTTGCTTACTTGTGTTGACGAGCCATCGTCGGAACTTACAGCACCAACGGCTTGCAAACCCACGCCGTTGTTGTTGGTAATCGTACTGCTATTGATAAACGCAGCGCTTTGTTCCAGGCGCACTGCGCCGAACACCGGGTTGTTCGAAGTTACATGCGCTGATTCGAGATGAACCACGGACCCGTTAGTCGCACGAACATCATTGGCCTGACTGCCGGCATTCATGTTCAGCGTAGAGGCTGCGAGTGCAATGCTGGTGGCCGTTGCGTTGTTCATGTCCAGGGTGGACTGGTTAAACAATTGCCAATCCGTAGTTTGCTCAGTGGCGTCAATGGTTTTTTGCTCACCGTTCAACTGAGCGGCTTGCGCTTGCCCATGTACCGCAGCAAACAGGCAGAACGTAATGGTTGGGACTTTCATCATCTTACTCAAGGGCTTGAGTTCGAATATATTCAGTGCCGACATGGTCAATCACTCTTTGGCAAAGCCTACGAAAACGGTTTGGCTGGTCTATAAAAAGCGAGCCTAACCTCTGAGGCACACAGACTAAGGAGTAAAAGCCCGACATTCTGTAGGAACAATCCCTTAAGTCCTTGGTAAAAACCTGTGTCTCAAGTGGCTGATTAACAGAAAAAAGTCAGTGACTTGCGTCCCCCTCCAAAAGAGGGAGACGTAGTCATACCGACTGCTTACCTACGTGGTGCCCTAAGGGTTTGTTACCAGGACAAAATCACAATATGTGTTCGCCAACGTTGTGCGCCCGGTGATGGTGTTATTGCCGCGCCCGCTGACGTTGCCTACGAGTGGTGCGATGCTGGTCACCTGTACGAGCCCCGATCGAAGCGGCCTGAGGAATGAGAACGGTACGGGGAACGTAAAGCCACTGGCTCTAACCTGAGGTGTAATAAGCTCTTCGAGGATTATGAAAGCGTCTGCCGTGGGTGACGTAATCCGGACAACCAACTGCAGCATCTGATTCAACACAAACCTCTGGTCCCCAGGCACGAAAATCCGGCCGTCATAATTAGCAGGGTTTACTTGCGGCCTTGGCCCCATCGAATCACAGGTCCAAACCCTTTTACCGACTGGGCCCTTCGCATTGACAAACTCAGGCGGTTCCAGGGAAACCATCACAGCGTCTGTCACAGTAATCTCTGTATCCGGCGCTCTATTCATGTTGTCGGTGGGCGCCGGCGTTGCCGAGGACGCGATAAAATAGTGAATGTTCTGAACACCATTAAACTTGATTAAACCTGAGTCCCATTGGATATCAAAACTGACCGTGTCACCCGGCAATTGATTGGTGATTTCATAAGGAGGCAACACTGCAATGCCATCGCTGCCTACAACGTGGATCCACTGATTGGGTCCGGGTATGTCCTCGGCCGTCCACAATACAATCTCCACGGTAATAGGTTTATTGGCATGCTCGGCTGTCAACTCATCCGCCACCAGCGAACCTTGGCCATATATATGCGCTGGATTCAAATTGGGGTTCCGGCTTCCAGGCTCGCCTGGGTTTTCCGGGCCCGGTACACTCAAGTCGACCTTGACGATCTTAGGAGGAGAATCGGTAATTGCGCCGTTTTGATTTACCCGAAATTGCATGGGGGTCGGCACAGGCCCCCTCTGCTTTCCGTATTCGATCTTTAGCAAATCGTTAAGTACTGTTCCCGAGATGACCACCGGTAAGGTGGTGAACGTAGCAGATAACGAAGTCCACGGTTGTGAGCCCACCTTCCACTGAATTTTATCCAGATTAAACTGCGGGTCCGTGTAGGTCCCCTGGAACTCGATACGTGCCAAATAGTCCGCAATATTGAGCAGATCATCGACACTGCCCCCTACCGGTGCCGGTGCCAACGGAATGAAAATATCCAGTTGCGTGGGCGTCGGCAACAGCGACACATTGAAGCGATTAACGATCGATGGCCGGCTGACGTTCCCCGCAGCGTCGGTGCAGGTGTAGAAGTAATACCAGACACCGCTGCCGGTGATAAAACGGGCAGGCACGGTAAATGTGTTGCCGGTTTGCAGCGCCAGCGTCGTCCCTACCACAAACGCAGCCAGTGGAACCGTATCTTGGCTCCAGTAATGTGTGTAGGTATCGCCGAGTGCCCATTGCCCGGCCGGATACGGGTAGGTATTGTTGGCAAGGTTGAAGGGTGCCCCCCCGTCATTGTTAATAATAGCCTGTGTCAGCGGCTGCGCCGGATCCCCAGTCCCTGTGTAAGTTGAGACAGGGGGTTGAACGCTATTTATCTGACTGGACCAGGGAGCAAACCGGTCAACCGTGAAATTCCCGGACGTTGAAAAGTTAAACTCTTCCTGCGGTCTTGCTACGTCATTCTCATCGTAATCATTCACAAACACCCTGTACTGGAACTGATACCGACCGTCCCTTATCCCTCCATCGTTTATTTCTGACTGAGTAAAAGGGACGGTCACATCAAGCGTGGCGTCTGTCGACGTTATTTCAAATTGGGCAGGGCCATACCGCGTTACCCAATTGGGCAACGGCTGGGAGAGGTCTTGCATGAGTATTTCGATCCAGTCATCGCTCAGCGTTTCACTCCCCAATTCACACCTCAGCGTGGAGGGCAGCTTGGCGGCTTCTGCTGAAATAAGGCCCGTCGCAGGATTGAGTGCGCCCAAGACCTCAGGTGCACGCAGCGTGGGCCCAGCGGCAAGTATGGCGGCAACTTTTGCAGACACAGGGGTGCTCATATATATTCTCCATCTTCATTTGATATGAATGCCGAACAAACACAGACAGTCAACGTGCATTAATGCCCTGCTGACCCTTTAGAGCGTTACTTCTTTCCGCGCCCGCCAATACAATTATTAGAGACGAAGAAGTTCGTGATGAAGAGTGCCTATCGCCCTCTCCACCGCAACCTTATAAAACAGCCG
Organism: Pseudomonas sp. O39; assembly: GCF_045447295.1. Lineage (NCBI taxonomy): Bacteria > Pseudomonadati > Pseudomonadota > Gammaproteobacteria > Pseudomonadales > Pseudomonadaceae > Pseudomonas > Pseudomonas sp. O39. Next base: position 101,142 of record NZ_JBJGXV010000017.1, on the reverse strand, counting down.
TTCTTATTTTTCCCCAGGCCCTACACCGTTCGGCCCGCAGTATTTACCCGTGCTGTACTTACGATCAATCGGCACGTAGGCGGCTGCTGATGTCCCTTGTAAGATACCCTCACGGAATACACTGTAACGAGCGGCTCCCCCTGCATAGTCACTCAATGGCCTGATCAGCGCTTCGTAAGGCTCAATGATATATTCATGCGTCGTATCGCCCGCCACCCAAACATATTCAAAGGTGTCGGCGGTTGCAGGAAGCGGATTGCGATCCGGGTAGTTTAGATAGCCCTGCCATGACAACACGACCTGGTCTCCCGGTTGCAGAACATTCGGTGCGGGGTTGACCACCACTTTAATGCCTTCCCACACTTTCGCATCACACGCCAACCATTTATGAGGGTGTGGCGCCGTCTGGGGAAAGCTGGGTTTGGGGTAACTGATGGGCGGAGTAAGACTGACAAAAACCGTTTGATCAGGCGATAACTGTTGGTTCACACCATTATCGGTCTGGTAACTCACAAGCGTGTTCGCATTACTGCCGCCGGCCTGAATCACCTGCCAATCAATTCGATTGTCAAAGTCGACGATCTTCCCGCCGACGTCACCCGGCTTAACCAGATAAGTCGCGACCGGTGTCGCCTGGCCTGGCCAGAAAAGCAAGGCGCGCTCACCCTGCACCGGGTTGTCGAACAAGGTAAACGACGCTCTCACCGGCTGGTTGGCATCACTGCTGTCCAGACGGTTGGGAATCTGGGAGACCGCGCCATGGATGTTAACCAGAGCCAATTGACGGTTCAGCAGCGCAGGCGCCTGAGGGTTTTCCTGGCCTGCAATCGTCATGTCCACAGTGACCCGTTTCACTGGGGAGCTGATGCCTGGGCCCACCGTATCGCCTGCGCGGAGAATGGCGTAGCGCACGGGCAAGTTAATGATTCGGCGCAGGTTCGCGCCTTTGGCGATCAACACGCTCCACTCCACGCTGACCGAGAATGGCAACGCGCTGACTGGCACCGGCGGCAGCTTAATACCGTCCCACTCGACCACACACTGATCATCTGCCAACAGGTTGTCGTAGTGACGCACCCTGACCGAGACAATACGACGTGCGTCCTCCCGATTAACCAGCAAATCGGAATCATACGCCGGCACTTCAGGTACCGACAGGTTGGCAGGCGGGGCATTCAACTGCAGGCCGGTACTCGCAACGAATGAGTATTGAGCAGAGATATTCCCCGCACGGTCACGCAGACGATAAAAGAAATACAGCAGGGGCGCGCCGGCAAACTTGCGAATCTCCGCCATCGGAATATTCACACGCATAGGGCCACTCACAGCAGCAAATGATTGCTCATGGATGGCCGGGCGTGTAGGCAGTGTGTCTCGGTCACTTAAATAACATAAAACCGTGTCGAACGCTTTTCGATCAAGGTAATCGCCGGGCACGTCGACCTCAGCCGTGGCATTGCTTGAATCGTACTCTGTAATAGGATCGAGTAGAAACCTGGCGGCGTTAAGCACTTGGCCGCCGCCCGGCGCAACTCTGTCGATAATAATTGTCCTGTCGGACGAAACTTCAAAAACCTCGCTGTCAACAAACAAGTTATTAACACGGTAAGAAACACGCACCTTCGCACTGTTGAGAAAATAAGCCTGAGGTATCGTTACCTCAACAGGAAAATCATCCGCGGTAATAGGCCCTACCAACTCAATCGGTTCAAGATCAAACGCGACGCTGCCCTCGACGTGCCATATGAAGGTCACAAAGTCGCTCTCGCCGAGTTGGGGCAAAAATTGCCAAGGCTTGGTTAACTTAACGACCAAATCGTCAAATAGATATTTTATTAGAATTAATCCATCGGGCTCTACGTTGCTTATGTCAGGTGCAGGCAATGTCGGAACAGTCGCCACCCCGGCAGCCTCAGCAGCGGCAAAACCTGCGGCATTTTCTTTGTTGATAGCATCATCTGCTGAACTGTTGCCCATGGTGTTCTCCGACGCATGTGTGAATGGCTATTACCAACTACGTTAGACAGGATTGAATACTTAACGCTGCTGTTCGGATACTGTCAGAACTAACAGGTAGCGCCGCCACTCGTCGGGCCGAGCCACCGGCTGATTGCACATTTGCACTGAAATACACTTGACGTACTTTCGTCGTTGAGGTCTCCTGAAACCGGTTTCAAAGCTCCACAACCTCCAATAAGAAAGGCCTGCAACCGTGACTTCTTTTTCCGCCGCCCAGCGCAGCCGCGTGACCATGCTCGACGTCGCCGAGCGCGCCGGTGTGTCCAAAGCCAGCGTCTCGCGCTTTATCGGTGATGACCGCGCCTTGCTCTCCGACGCCATTGCTCTGCGCATCGAACAGGCGATCAGCGAACTCGGCTACCGCCCTAACCAAATGGCGCGGGGCTTGAAACGTGGGCGCACTCGCCTGATCGGCATGCTGGTGGCCGATATCCGCAACCCCTATTCCATTGCCGTGATGCACGGCGTCGAAACCGCCTGCCGCCAACACGGCTACAGCCTGGTGGTGTGCAACACCGACCGCGATGACGAGCAGGAGCGCCAGCATCTGGCAGCATTGCGTTCGTACAACATCGAAGGGTTGATCGTGAACACCCTTGGCCATCACCTCGACCAGTTGCTGGAGTTGCAACAGGAAATGCCGCTGGTGCTGGTCGACCGCAAGGTCGAGCCGCTGCACAGCGACATGGTGGGTTTGGATAACTTCGCGGCGGTACGCATCGCCGTGGAGCATCTCGAACAGCAGGGTTATCGCGATGTGTTGCTAGTGAGCGAAGCCGCCGATGGCACCAGTTCCCGACTGGAACGCCAGACCAGTTTCAAGGCAGAGATTGCCAGCCGCCCAGGGTTGACCGGCGCCGTGCTGGAACTCGATGGCGAGCTGGAAAATCGTCTGCAGGCCTTTCTTGCCAAACCCGGCCCCAAAGCCTTGTTCTGCGCCAACGGTATCGCCACGCTGGCCTGTACCCGCGCGCTCAAGTCTTTAGGCTGCAACCTGTTTAATGAGGTCGGCCTGATCGCCCTGGATGACCTGGACTGGTACCCGCTGGTAGGCAACGGCATCACCGCCCTCGCCCAGCCGACCGAAGCGATAGGCGCGAGCGCCTTCGACTGCCTGCTCAAACGCCTGCGTGGCGATGACGCACCGACGCGCACCCTGGACTTTTTGCCGCAACTGATCATTCGCGGCTCAACTCAACCCCCTGTGGGCGCTGGCTTGCCTGCGATCGCGGGTTCTCAGCCGAAGCAGTAATCGACTGATTCACCGCCATCGCAGGCAAGCCAGCTCCCACCCCTGTTTTGTGTATAAAAATGAAACCGGTTTCAGAGGTAAACAACAATGCATAAGTACCCCGTCTCCATCAGCCTTTCCAGCTACGGCGCTGATCTGGTACGCCAGCAGGGCCAATTGAGTTTTGTCTCGTTGCTCAATGCTGCCGGCGCCCAGCGCATCGAATGGCGTGAAGAATTGCTGACCACCGAACAACCCGCCGTCCTCGCCCAGGCAGCCGCTGAGCATGGCCTGGAATCGGTGTTTTCGTCGCCGCTGGAACTCTGGGTCGCCGGGCGCGCCCAGCCGAATGCCGAACTCGCCGCCATCCTGGACCGCGCGCAGGCATTCGGCGCACGCTGGCTGAAAGTCTCCCTCGGTTACTTCACCGACACCAACGACCTGCAAAGCCTGCACGCCCTGCTCAACCGCCACCCGGTCCAATTGCTGGTGGAAAACGACCAGACCCTGCACGGCGGGCGCATCGAGCCGATGCAACGGTTCTTTACCGAGGTTGAACGCCTGGGTGTACCGGTCAAAATGACCTTCGACATCGGCAACTGGCAGTGGCAAGACCAATCCGCCCTCACCGCCGCACGCCTGCTGGGCCGGCACGTGGATTACCTGCACTGCAAGGCCGTGGCGCGTCGCCAGGACGGCAAGCTGGTGGCCTTGCCGCCCAGCGCCACCGACCTGCATCTGTGGGAACAACTGCTCAAGCATATGACTCAAGGTATTACCCGGGCCGTGGAATTCCCGTTGCAAGGTGATGACTTGACCGCAGTTACCGCGCAACAGGTCGCCGCCCTCGCCCTCCTTGGCCAGCCCCGTGCGGAGAATGCCCATGTCTGAGATCGATATCCTGTCGTTTGGTGAAACCATGGCGATGTTTGTCGCCGAACAGACCGGCGACCTGGCCGAGGTGGCCCAGTTCCACAAACGCATTGCCGGGGCCGACAGCAATGTGGCTATTGGTCTGTCGCGCCTGGGTTTCAATGTCGCCTGGCTGAGCCGGGTAGGGGCTGATTCCCTCGGCCGGTTTGTCATCGACACCCTGCAAAAAGAAGGCCTGGATTGTCGCCATGTGGCGGTCGATCCGCTGCACCCCACCGGTTTTCAGTTCAAATCCCGCGAAGAGACTGGCGCAGACCCTCAAGTGGAATATTTCCGCAAAGGCTCGGCCGCCAGTCATTTGTCGATTGCCGACATTCGTCCCGCCCTCCTGCAAGCGCGGCACCTGCATGCCACCGGTATTCCGCCGGCCTTGTCCGAGGCCACCCGCGAGCTGTCCGTGACGCTGATGACGCAGATGCGCAAGGCCGGGCGCAGCGTGTCATTCGACCCGAACCTGCGCCCGTCTCTGTGGGCCAATCAGCAGCAGATGATTCGCCAGATAAACGCCCTCGCAAGCCTGGCTGACTGGGTCTTGCCCGGCTTGAGCGAAGGCCGCTTGCTCACCGGCTTCGACGACCCGGCCGACATCGCCGCCTTCTACCTCGACCAGGGTGCCGAAGCCGTGGCCATCAAGCTTGGGCCGGATGGTGCCTACTACCGCACCCAGATGGACCAGGGCTTCGTCGCCGCCGTGCCGGTGGAAAAAGTCGTGGACACCGTCGGCGCCGGTGATGGTTTTGCCGTCGGCATGATCAGCGCCTTGCTCGACAACCTCAGCTTCCCCGAGGCCGTACAGCGCGGCAACTGGATCGGCAGCCGCGCCGTGCAAAGCCGCGGAGATATGGAAGGCCTGCCCACCCGTGCGGAGTTACCCACTCGATCCATTGCATGACCCACACCCTGTTGCCACAACTACAACAAGCTCAGGAGCAACCCCATGGACACCTTGAAACTCGCCACCCGCCGCTGGTGGTACATCATGCCCATCGTCTTTATCACCTACAGCCTGGCGTACCTGGACCGCGCCAACTACGGCTTCGCCGCCGCCTCCGGAATGGCCGAAGACTTGATGATCACCCCCGGCATGTCGTCGCTGCTGGGGGCGCTGTTCTTTCTCGGCTACTTTTTTTTCCAGGTACCGGGGGCTATCTACGCGCAGAAACGCAGCGTTAAAAAGCTGATTTTCGTCAGCCTGATCCTGTGGGGCGGCCTGGCCACCCTGACCGGCGTGGTGTCCAACGCCTATATGTTGATCGCGATTCGCTTCATGCTTGGGGTGGTGGAAGCGGCGGTGATGCCGGCGATGCTGGTCTACCTGTGTCACTGGTTTACCCGTGCCGAACGCTCGCGGGCCAACACGTTCCTGATCCTCGGCAACCCGGTGACCATGCTTTGGATGTCGGTGGTGTCGGGCTATCTGGTGCAGCATTTCAGTTGGCGCTGGATGTTTATCGTTGAAGGCCTGCCGGCGGTGATCTGGGCGTTTATCTGGTGGCGCCTGGCTGACGAACGGCCCAAGGATGCCAAGTGGCTGAGCGACGCACAAAAGCAGGACTTGGAAACGGCCCTGGCTGCCGAGCAAGTCGGCATCAAGGCGGTGAAAAACTACGCCGAAGCCTTTCGCTCGCCCAAGGTGATCATCCTGGCCCTGCAGTTTTTCTGCTGGAGCATCGGCGTGTACGGCTTTGTGCTGTGGCTGCCATCGATTCTCAAGGCCGGTTTGCAGATGGACATGGTCGAAGCGGGCTGGCTGTCCGCGCTGCCTTACCTGGCAGCCGTCATCGGTATGCTCGCGGTGTCCTGGGGCTCGGACAAGCTGCAAAAACGTAAACGTTTTGTGTGGCCGCCGTTGCTGATTGCGTCCATCGCTTTCTACGCGTCCTACGCCCTGGGCGCCGAGCACTTCTGGTGGTCCTACACCCTGTTGGTGATCGCCGGGGCCTGCATGTATGCGCCTTATGGCCCGTTCTTCGCCATTGTCCCGGAGATCCTGCCGGCCAACGTTGCCGGTGGCGCCATGGCGCTGATCAACAGCATGGGCGCGCTCGGCTCGTTCGGTGGTTCGTACCTGGTGGGTTACCTCAATAGCAGCACCGGTTCGCCCGGCGCCTCCTACCTGCTGATGAGCGGCGCATTGATGTTCGCGGTGGTGCTGACGATTTTCCTCAAGCCCGGCGCCAGCGACCGTAAACGCGCGCCGTCGCCTACTTTTGATTTGAAGGTTAAAACCCGATGAAGAAATCTGTCGTTTTATACAAAAAACTCTCGGCGCCATTGATGGCCCGCCTGCACGAGCACGCCGACGTCACGTTGATCGACGCGCTGGACGAACCCGGCCTGGCCAAACTGCGTGACGCCCTGCCCAGCGCCCACGGCCTGCTGGGTGCCAGCCTGCGCCTGGACGCCACGCTGCTCGATCTGGCGCCCAAACTGGAAGCGGTGGCCAGCGTCTCGGTCGGTGTCGACAACTACGACATCGACTACCTGACCCAACGAGGCATTCTGCTCAGCAACACCCCGGACGTACTCACCGAAACCACGGCGGACACCGGCTTTGCGCTGATCCTGGCCACTGCCCGCCGCGTGGTCGAACTCGCCGATATGGTGCGCGCCGGCCAATGGAACAAGAACATCGGCCCCTCGCATTTCGGCAGCGACGTGCACGGCAAGACCCTGGGCATTATCGGCATGGGCCGCATCGGTGAAGCCCTGGCCCAACGCGGGCATTTCGGTTTCGGCATGCCGGTGATCTACCACAGCCACTCGCCCAAGCCGCTGGTAGAAGAGCGCTTCGGCGCGCAGTATCGCAGCCTGGTGGCGTTGCTCAAGGAGGCCGACTTTGTCTGCCTGACACTGCCGCTCACGGCTGAAACCGAGAAATTGATTGGCGCTGAGGAATTTGCACAGATGGGCCCCGAGACGATTTTTATCAATATTTCTCGGGGCAAAGTCGTCGATGAAGCCGCGCTGGTCGAGGCACTGCAGCAACGCACGATTCGGGCGGCGGGGCTGGATGTGTTTGAGCGTGAGCCGCTGAATCACGACTCGCCGTTGTTGCGCTTGAATAACGTGGTGGCCACGCCGCATATCGGTTCGGCGACCCACGAAACGCGGGAAGCGATGGCACGCTGTGCGGTGGATAATCTGCTGGCGGCATTGTCGGGTGAACGGCCGAAAAACCTGGTGAATCCGGCGGCCTGGAAACCCTGAATCCCGAGCGCTGAACAGCTCCCACAGAAAAGCAGAGCACTGCGGTGCTGGCAGCTAAACTCGGTCAAAATTGTGGGAGCGGGCTTGCTCGCGAATGCGGTGGGTAAGGCAGCTTATTTGTAACTGACCCTACCGCATTCGCGAGCAAGTCGAATCGTCGCACCGCCGCTCCCACATTTGGAACTCATTTCCTCAGGTAGAAGTGGTGTTGCCCTGCTTCTGCCCTGCTTTTGCTTCAACCACTCAGGTCGTCTACCAGGCCGCCGTGCTCTGCTTTTGATTTTTATCTGACAGGCCCTGTTAATCACATTTTGAACTCAGTACATCAGGCAGAGGGTATGCGACTCTTCAGGCTGTACTCGGTCAATGTGGGAGCTGGCTTGTCGGACCGCCGAACCGCTGCGATGGCATCAATTGGGTATGCCTGATGTACCGAGTTGCCGGCATCGCAGGCAAGCCAGCTCCCACATTTAGATCATCAACGCTTTCCAATCAGCGCAACGCCCGGCGCAATACTTTGCCGACGGTCGTCTTGGGCAACTCGTTGCTGCGAAACTCCACATACCGCGGCACCTTGTACCCCGTCAGGTATTCCCGGCAATGGGCAAGTATCTGTTCCTGAGTAAGGTTCGGGTCTTTGCGCACCACAATGATCTTCACCTTCTCCCCTGTCACAGCATCCTCAACACCGATTGCCGCCACCTCGCCCACGCCTGGGTGCAGCGCCACCACGTCTTCGATTTCATTGGGGTACACGTTGAAACCCGAGACCAGGATCATGTCTTTTTTGCGGTCGACCAGGCGAATATAGCCACGCTCGTCCATCACGCCGATATCACCGGTCGACAACCACCCTTCGGCATCCAGCACCTCGGCGGTTTCCTTCGGGCGTTTCCAGTAGCCCTGCATCACCTGCGGGCCGCGCACTTGCAGTTCGCCCTGCTCACCGATGTCGGCCAGCTCGCCATCTTCACGAATAAAGCGCACCCAGGTCGACGGCAACGGCACGCCGATGCTGCCGGTGAACTCCATCTCGCGCATGCGTGAAATGTCGATGGGGCTGATGCTCACCACCGGCGAGCACTCGGTCAGCCCATAACCCTCGACGATCGGCAGCCCGGTGACTTCCTTCCAACGCTTGGCCACCGCCGTGTGCGTGGCCATGCCGCCAGCAATCACCATGCGCAAATCCGAGAAGTCCCGCGCGCAGAATGCCTTGTTCTCCAGCAAGCCGTTAAACAGCGTGTTGACCCCGGCAATCCCATTGAAGCGCTCCTTGCGCAGGATCATCTGCACCCGCTTCACGTCCCGAGGGTTGGCGATCAAGATGTTGCGCCCGCCCAGGCACATGAACATCAGGCAGTTCACCGTGAGCGAAAAGATGTGGTACAGCGGCAGCAAGGTGACGTTGGTTTCCTGTTTGTGCTGATCGAGCTGATCACCGACCCAGGCCTTGGCTTGCAGCAGGTTGGCGATGATATTGCGGTGGCTGAGCATCACGCCCTTGGCGTCCCCCGTGGTGCCGCCGGTGTATTGCAAAAAGGCCAGCTCATCGAGGCCCATGGCGACCGGAAAGTGATGCTGCGCCCGCCCCTGTTTCAGCGCCTGGTTGAAGCGTACCGAGCCTGGCAGATTAAAGACGGGCACCTGCTTTTGCACACGGCGCAGGATGAAGTTCATCGCTGCCCCCTTGAAGGTGCCCAGCAAATCGCCGATGGCCGCCACCACCACGCGCTTGACCTTGCTGCCGGCCACCACCTTTTCGAGGGTGTGGGCGAAATTTTCGAAGATCACCACGGTTTCAGCGCCGCTGTCCTTGAGCAGATGCTTGAGCTCATGGGAGGTGTACAGCGGGTTAACGTTCACCACCACCGCACCGGCCAGGATCGTGCCCAGCAGGCAAATCGGGTACTGCAAGCAGTTGGGCATCATCAGCGCCACGCGGTCGCCCTTTTTCACGCCCTGGCCCTGCAGCCACGCGGCAAACGCAATGCCTTGCACTTGCCAGTCGGCATAAGTCATTTCGGTACCGATGCTGACGTAGGCAACCCGCTCGCGAAATTTCTCCAGGTGTTCCAGGAACACTTCGCGCAACGACGGGTAGGCCTCGATACCGGCCTCAATGTCCGCCGGGACGCCGGGCAGGTAAGCGTTCAACCAGATCCGTTCAGTGCGTTCCAGGCTTACAGCGTTCATGGCAGTCTCCTTGTTGTTGTTTTTGATAGCGCTACTTTTCGACGATGGCGGTGATGCCCAGCCCGCCCGCCGCACAGATCGAAATCAAGCCGCGTCCGCCGCCGTTTTCGTGAATGGTCTTGGCCAGTGCCGCCAGTTGTCGCCCACCGGTTGCGGCGAACGGGTGACCACAGCCGAGGGAGCCGCCGTTGACGTTCATCTTGCTGCGTTCGATAGCGCCCAGCGGGGCATCCAAGCCGAGTCGCTCGCGGCAATAATCGGCGTCCTCCCAAGCCTTGAGGGTGCACAGTACCTGGGCGGCAAAGGCTTCGTGGATCTCGAAGAAATCAAAGTCGGCAACGCTCAGGCCTTCGCGCTTGAGCATGCGTGGTACCGCATAGGCCGGCGCCATTAACAGGCCTTCGGTACCGTCGACAAAATTCACCGCTGCCGTCTCGCCGGTGCGCAGGTAGGCCAGCACCGGTAAGCCCTGTTCAGCGGCCCAGGCTTCACTGGCCAACAGCACCACCGACGCGCCATCGGTCAACGGCGTGGAGTTGCCTGCCGTGAGGGTGCCATTTTGGCGGTCGTAGGCAGGAGCCAGGCCCGTGAGTTTTTCCAGGCTGGCATCGGCGCGCAGGTTGTTGTCGCGAGTCAGGCCGCGATGAGGGCTGATCAGGTCATCGAAAAAGCCGCGTTGGTAGGCAGCCTCCAGGCGCTGGTGACTGGTCAGGGTCAGCTCATCCTGGGCCAGGCGTTTGATCTGCCAGCGCTTGGCCATTGCTTCACAGTGTTCGCCCATGGACAGGCCGGTGCGCGGTTCGCCATTGCGCGGCAGCAACGGCTTGAAAAACATCGACGGACGCACCTTCAGTAACGCCTTCAACTTGTCGCCCATACCCTTGGCCCGATTGGCCGCCAGCAAGGTGTGGCGCAAGGCTTCGTTGATGCCGATGGGCGCGTCGGAGGTGGTGTCGGCCCCACCGGCAATGCCCACTTCGATCTGGCCCAGGGCGATTTTATTCGCCACCAGCAAGGCAGCTTCCAGGCCGGTGCCGCAGGCTTGCTGCACGTCGTACGCGGGTGTTTCGGGTGACAGCGTAGTGGAGAGCAGCGATTCACGCGCCAGGTTGAAGTCCCGCGAGTGCTTGATCACCGCGCCAGCGGCAAACTCGCCCAGGCGCTGGCCGTGCAGGTTGTAGCGGTCCACCAGGCCTTGCAAGGCGGCGACCAGCAAGTCCTGATTGCTGTCGTGGGCATACACGGTGTTCGAGCGGGCAAAGGGGATACGGTTGCCACCGATGATCGCCACGCGGCGGGTCGGGGCCGGGTTGAAGCTGTAGTCATTCATTGATGGCGCTCTTCAAAATTGGGCTGCCAAATAAAAAGCCCACGCATATGGGGTTTGTCGCCCGCGACATTGCGCACTTCGAACTCACGCCGTGGGCCGGTTACAGGGCGGTTCCACAGGGCGACCTGACCGGGCAGGAAGATGGGCAACTTGAAGTCACAATGGGCTTGCGCCTGATCCAGGCCGCCCGGCGGTTGCTGGGCGGCCAACGCGCGGCCCAGGGTCCACATGCCATGAGCGATGGCACGGCGAAAGCCAAAGATTCTGGCGCCGATCAGCGAGGTATGAATCGGGTTGAAGTCTCCCGAAACCTTGGCAAATCGTCGGCCCAGATCGGCAGGCAACACCCAGCGCTGGGTGCGTAACAGGCCCTCTTCCTGCAATGCCAGCACGTCGTCCCACGGTTCGCCCACCGGGTTATTCACGTCACGGCGCAAGTACAGGCTGTCGCTCTCCCACACCAGCCTGTCCGCGCCGTAAGCCCGGGTGGCAATGCTCAGCGCCTGGCCCTTGGGATGCGCCACCCAGCGCTCGCAAAACACCTCAAGGCGCAAGGCCTGACCTTCCTGCAAGCGTTGGTGCTGACGAATACGATTAGCCAGATGCACCATGCCGCTGGCCGGGTATGGGAAGCTGGGCCGAGTCAGCAGCATCAGGTGCAATGGGAACGCCAGCACGTGTGGATAGGACAGCGGCACGCCCTGCTCGCGCCGGAAACCACACGCGCGGCCATACGCGGCCATACGCGGCAATGCCGCTGGCCGACAGCTGCGCCGCCGAGCGCACCAGAAGCGCCGTGGGCAAGGGTGGCGCACCGTCGAGCTTGGGTTTACGCAGCGCGCGCACGCCGTCCAGCAACAACTGAGTGCGCGACGGCGGCGGGTCGATAATCTGCGTCACGTAGTCCATTCCTCAGGCTCCCAGCAGGCTTTGGCCGCACACGCGTACGACTTGGCCGTTAACCCCGCCGGATGCAGGGTGCGCCAGCCAGGCGATGGTCTCGGCCACGTCGATGGGCTGTCCGCCCTGGGACAGTGAGTTCATGCGCCGCCCCGCCTCGCGAATCATCAGCGGGATTTTTGCGGTCATCTGGGTTTCGATAAACCCGGGCGCCACCGCATTCACCGTGACCTGCTGCGCCGCCGCCAGCGGTGCAAGGCTCTGCACCAGGCCAATCACCCCGGCCTTGGAGGTGGCGTAGTTGCTTTGCCCCAGGTTGCCGGCGATGCCGGAAATCGACGACACACACACAATCCGCCCACCGGGGTTCAGCCCCTGGCCGCTGAGCAATGCCGTGCTCAACTGCAACGGCGCTTCGAGGTTGACCGCCAGCACACTGCGCCAGGCGGCTTCGGTCATCTTGGCGATGGTCTTGTCGCGCGTGATGCCGGCGTTATGGACCACCACGTCAAAGGCACCGTATTGGCTGACATGCGCCTGCAACAGCGAGGCCGCATCCGCTGCGGTGATGTCCAGCGGCAAGGCTGAGCCGTTCACACTGCTGGCGGCTTGCAGCAGCGCGTCCTGGGCCTGGGGCACATCCACGCAGACCACGTGGGCGCCATCGCGGGCCAGCACCTGGGCGATCGCCAAACCGATGCCACGGGAAGCGCCGGTTACCAGGGCGCGCCGACCCGCGAAGGGTTTGTCCCAGTTGACGGCAACGTTGCCGTCCACCGGCGTTTCCAGGCGCACCACTTGCCCCGACACATAGGCCGAACGGCGCGACAGGAAGAACCGCAGGCTGCTGTCCAGCGCGTCTTCGGCACCCGGCGCCACATAAATCAATTGCACGGTAATTGCCCGGCGCAGCTCCTTGGCCAACGAACGTACCAGGCCTTCGAGGGCACGTTGGGCGATGGCCTGGGGCAAGTCCTGGCAATGTTCCGGCGCCGTGCCGAGCACCACCACGCGGCCGTGGTGGCCAAGGCGTTTGGCATTGGCGTGGAAGAACACGTAAAGCTCGTCGAGCTGCTGCAAATCGAGCACGCCACTGGCGTCGAACACGGCGCCCTGCACCTTGACGGTGGACGGCGCCTTGGGCGTCGCCGGGGTGGCGGCGACCGTGTCCGTGGCGGCGAAAATCGCGTGTACCCGCGCGCAAAGCCGCCCTGCCCCGGCGACAATCACCGGGTTGACCAGGCCGTGTTGGCCACTGCGGTGACGTTGCAACGGCAAGGGTTGCGGCAGGCCGATGGCCTGGGCCAGGCGGCGGCCCCAGGGGGAATTGACGAAGGATAGGTAGCTGTCACTCATAGATAGATCCACTTACAACGCTGCGTTGCCATGTAAACCCGATCAAATGTGGGAGCTGGCTTGCCTGCGATGGCGGTGTGTCAGGCAGACCGCTATCGCGGGCAAGCCCGCTCCCACACTGAGCGCGTTTTCCCTAGTTGACCGAGGCGTTTTCGCTTTGGCTGCTGCGGCGCTTGGCCACGGGCTCCAACGCTTGCTGACGCCGCTGCAAGGCCTCCAGCAAACCGAAATCCTGCGGGAAGTCGTCGACCTGAATACCGTGGTCGGCATATTCCACATAGCGCCCCAGCAGGCGGTCTTCGTCATCGCTGATCAGGTCCAGCGCCCGCGCCTTGACGCGCCAACCGGTAAAGGCCGTGGCGGAGATCGGCATGGGCTCGATCAAGCCTTGCTTGACCGCAGACTTGAGCCGGGCGTCGATCAATTCCACCTGCGGCAACAGACGGAAGCCCAATTCGCCATAAGCCAGCTTGTCGATTTCCGGACGCGGAATGTAGGAATTGGCCAGCAAGCGGTCGCGGGTTTCGCCCGGGGTTTGCACCACCTCGGCCACCTGGGCCAGCAAGCGGTCCGACGGTTTACGCAGGGCAATACCGAACGGGAAACTCAAGCCACGCACCACTCGCGCAGCGGCTTTCGAAGGGTAATTATCGAGCACTTCGGCCAGGGCTTCATGGGCGCGCAATAACGCGTCCTGGGCCGACCAGTGCACCAGCGGCAGGTCCGCCTGGGGCCGTCCGTCATCTTCAAAGCGCTTGAGCACGCAAGAGAGGATGTAGAGCTGCGACAGAATATCGCCCAGGCGCCCGGTGATGCTTTCCTTGCGCTTGAGGGCGCCGCCCAGCACGCCCATGGAAATATCCGAGATCAACGCCAGCACCACCGACAGCCGATTGGCCTGGCGGTAGTAGGACGCCAGCGCCGGCTCGGTCTTGGCCGGAACAGAAATCAGCCGCCCGCCCGTCAGCGAATGCACGGCGGCGCGCACGGTATTGGCCAGCACAAAACTCAGATGGCCGAACATCGCGCTGTCGAAGGCTTCCAGCGCCTTGCGCCGATCCGGGTTGCGCGCCGCTTCCATCTCGCGGAACACATAGGGATGGCAACGAATCAGCCCCTGGCCAAAGATAATCAGGCAACGGGTCATGATGTTCGCGCCTTCTACCGTGATGGCAATCGGGCTTTGCTGGTAGGCGCGGGCCAGGAAGTTATTGGGCCCCATACAGATGCCTTTGCCCGCGACGATGTCCATGCCGTCGTTGACGATGATTCGCGCGCGCTCGGTGACGTGGTATTTGGCGATGGCGGAAATCACCGAGGGCTTTTCACCGGCATCCAGGGACGCCACCGACACCTTGCGCACCGCATCGCAGGCATACAAGTGCCCGGCCATGCGCGCCAACGGCGCCTGCACGCCTTCGAACTTGCCGATGGGCAGGCCGAATTGTTTACGCATCGCGGCATAGGCGGTGGTGCCGCGTACCGCCACTTTGCCCAGGCCGACGTTGGCGGATGGCAAGGAAATCGCCCGCCCCGCAGCCAGGCATTCCATCAACATGCGCCAGCCGTTGCCGACTTGCTCACGGCCGCCGATGACCCACTCCAGGGGAATGAATACATCCTTGCCGGTTGTAGGGCCGTTCTGGAATACGGCATTCAGCGGCCAGTGACGGCGACCACTGTTCACGCCGGGATGAGACGTCGGTATCAGCGCGCAGGTAATGCCCAGCGAGCCAGCCTTGCCGAGTAAACCCTGCGGGTCTTCGGCGCGAAACGCCAGGCCCAGCACCGTGGCGATTGGGCCAAGGGTGATGTAGCGCTTGTCCCAGGTCACCTTGAAGCCGAGCACTTCCTCACCCTCGTGCACGCCTTTGCAGACGATGCCCAGGTCCGGAATCGCCCCGGCGTCGGAGCCGGCATACGGGCTGGTCAGCGCAAAGCACGGAATGTCTTCACCCCGCGCCAAGCGCGGCAAGTAGTAATTACGCTGGGCATCGGTGCCGTAATGCAGCAGCAATTCTGCCGGGCCCAGGGAGTTGGGCACCATCACCGAAATCGCCGCCGCCGAGCAACGTGTCGACAACTTCATCACCACTTGCGAATGCGCATAGTGGGAGAAACCTTTGCCGCCGTACTGCTTGGGAATGATCATGCCGAGGAACCCGGCGTCTTTGGTGTACTGCCAACCTTCGGGGGACATGTCTTGCCAGACCTGAGTAGTTTCCCAATCGTTGGAAATGTCGCAGAGCGTCTCGACCTCATTGTCGAGGAAGGCCTGCTCTTCGGCACTGAGGCTCGCCGGAGCGGCTTTGAGCAACCGATCCCAGTTGGGTTTGCCGCTGAACAGCTCGGCGTCCCACCACACGGTGCCGGATTCGATGGCGGCGCGCTCGGTGTCGGACATCGCCGGCATGATCGTACGAAACAGGCCCAGGGCCTTGCTGGTCAACAGCGCGCGACGCAGGGGTTTGATCGTCAGCAGCAAGGCCGGTAATACCACCAACACCGCCGCGACGGTGATACCCAGGCCCGCCACCCCATTGAACAGGTAACCAAGCGCCAGCCAGATCAGGCCAGCGCCCAACCAAAGGGCTGCGGCGGCCTGTCGATACGCCAGGGCAATCGCTGCTGCGAGACCCACCAATAACCAGATAACCATGGGGATACCTCTACTTGATTCAGGGCACGGCCAATGCGCAGGCAGATCAAAATGAACTGCGGCGTAAGGCCACACTACAAACTTGAAAAGACAAATTCAAATTTTGTTTTGAAATTTTTATTTAATGCGTTCGCGCAACAATAAAGGGCTGAACGAGTCAGCCTGCTTGAGCAGCAATTGAGGCAATTTCAGGCGCGAGCACCAAGATGCGCTGGGTGCTCGTGCCGTCGTGGTGTTAGAACTTGTAGGTGGCTGACAAGCTGACGATGTCGCCTGAAGACTCAGCCGTACCGTCGAGACGACCGCCGCCAAGACGATCAACGTTCTGGGTTCTGATGTTGACCTTCTGAACAAACTGGTGCGAATACGCGGCGTCCAGCGACAAGCCCGGTATGGCCTTGATATCGTAACCCGCACCCAGTGATGCAAAGTAACGGTCGCCGTCCGGGATACGTGGATCGCGCGTCGAGTCGCGCGTCGGGGTTTGGTCATACGCCACACCGGCCCGCAGGGTCAGCTCATCCGTGGCCCTGAAATCGCCACCCACGGAGTACATCCATGCATCCCGATAGTTGTAAGGAATGGCAACGATCGTCGAGCCCTCGGACTTGAGTGTCAGGTCCTTGAAGGACGACCATTGCGTCCACATGGCGCTGAGACCCAAGGTCCAACGGTCGTTGAACTGATGCACCCAGTCGATCGCGGCAGTCGCCGGAATATCCAGCTGAGTGCTGGCATTGGCGCCGTTGGGGTACAACTTCAGCCCAGGGTACGCCGTTTCAACCAGCGTCTTGCCGGTACCGAAGACGGTGTCGTCGGTCATCAAACCGTTGTTCAGCGCATCAGCCCGGATGTTGTATTTACCGGTCATCTTGTTTTTGATTTTGGCGTGGTAGTTAAGGCCCAACGAGTCCTGGTCAGTCGGTTTCCAGACAACGCCGGTAAACCAGCCAACGGAGACATTATCGACCTTGACGCGCATCAGTGCGGTGCCGACGCCCGACGGAAACGCCCCATTGCCCAAACCGGGAGAGACCGACGCAGCCGAAAACAGATCGATGTTCTGGCTGACGAAGCCTTGGCTGCGCTGGACGATCATGCCACCACCGATGGAGAAGTCGTCACGCACCTTGAACGATAACGACCCCGTCAGGCCGACGGTTTCGATTTTGGTGTCCACGGCAAAGTCGCGAAACTTGGAGTTTTCATTCCAGGTGGTGCGCATCCCTTGTGGCACGACCTGGCTGAGGCCGAATGCAAAACGGTCACCCATCGGGATGACCAGAAAACCGGTCGGCAACCAGGCGGTGAAACCGCCCTGGCCACCGTCATTGTTGTTGACGACTGCCCTGCTCGGATCAAAGCTGCCATCCGGCATCACGGCGGTATTGGAGACTGGATTACCGGCGTAATCGTAAGCCTGACCGCTGTATTTAATCTTCACACGCGCATAGTCGACGGTCTGTTGAACCACGGCCTGGTCGACAAATGCCATGGCCGCCGGGTTGTTGTAAGCAGAACTTGGGTCGTTCTTGAACAGAGAACCGCCGCCAAACGCCCGCCCCCACCCAGGGGCGCCGTATGTCGGCGTGGAGAAACCACCCGCCTGCACGGGCGCTGTCGTCATCAGCCCCCCCAGTAATGCCAGCCCCAGCAGTGTTTGAGCCTGTTGTTTCTTAGTGATCATGCGGCACTCCTTATTATTATGCGCTCCCGGCATTGCCGGCTTTCCACGTCAGCCGGCACCTCTTGCGAGGCACCGGTTTTTCAACGGGTGATCAACCCTTCGTTCTGCAATGCACGCCCGTTATGGGTTAACCGTCAGGCCGGCGGCAGTCGTGGTCAGCGAGACAATGTTGCAGCCGCCGCTCAGCGCCTGGTTGGCGGCTGTCAGCGTGTGAGTCGCAGCGTTCCAGGCCACGCTGATGGTGGACGGGCCGCAGTCAGTGCCTGGAAGTACGATGGTTTTTTTGATGGTGTAACCCACGTTCTCCACTTGGCCTGCAGCGCCCGACAATGCGGTCAGCTTCCAGCCTGGCGACGGGATGCTTTTAAGGGTTGGCAACGAGCACAGGCCGCCACCGGTCAGGGCAGCATTGTTGATTGTGGCAACACCGCCACTGACATTACCGCTGAAGGTAATGCCGCAGGTCACAGAGCCCCCGAATGAAGACGGTGACTGCACGACGATGGAGCCTGCGGTGGTGGTGAAAGGACCTTCCGGGCTGATCGAAGCCGCAGTGGCCATCGAAGCAGCGCCCATGCAAACAGCCAGAGCAGTCAACGACACGAGAGTTTTCAAGCTTTTCATTGTTTTTCCTCACATGTTATGGCGAGTCATTTCGCCAGGGGTAATGGCCATGAACGAGAAGTCACGGTGAAACTGCAGAACGTCCCTTTCCAGCCAAATTTCAATTCAATTACCGCTGTAGTATTCGGATTCTTTTATTCGACCACTTTGAAGGTGGGCGGCATCTTGATCGACACCGTCTTGATCGTGCAGTCTTCGCCAATCGGTACATTGGCGGCTTCCAACTTGCCGGTGGCGTTATCCCATGTACCGTTGGCCGTGGACGGACCACACTTGCCGCCCAGGCCAAACGCGTGAACATCCACACTGATCTTCGACATGGAGCCGCTCTTGGTATCCTTGGCAACTAACACCCAAGGCAAGTTGATTGCCTCGACACGGCTGCACTTGAGGCCGCCATCGAATTCAACTTTATCGACATTCACCGATGCCCCATCGGCGGCGACTTTGCCGGCCACCTTGATGGTGCAGTCGGCGCTGATCAGCGCGCCTTTGGAAAAGCTGATGGGGCCTTGTGCCGTAAAGGCGCTGCCGGCCGGCTCGATACGCGCCGCCTGGGCCTGTTGGTAAACAATCAGGCCCAGGGCGGCCAATACGACATGCGCGGTGAACGTGGCAGGGCTTTGCATAATGTACGTCCTTCCCTTGAAATTATTGTTGTCGGGTCAAACAACTTACTGACCACTCAATCCGTAAAACCTGGGCGATGAAAACCCGCGCGATACACAGATCCCGAGTGACACAACCCCTGTGTTACTTCACATTAGAATGGCGTCGCACTGTGACTGTACTTCTCCAGGTACTTCAACCGTTGGGAAGGTTGAAGATTGGTCAGGGTAATATCCCCGGCATAATGATTGAGTACCCGATGGTCCATGCGGCGCCGCCACAAGTACGGCACGTAGGCCCAGACAATCATGCTCGCGTACCCATAAGGCAGTTGCGGTGATTCATCGAAGTGGCGCAACGACTGATAACTACGCGTCGGGTTGGCATGGTGATCGGAATGCCGCTGAAGTTGGAACAGAAAGATATTGGTGACAATTCGGTTGCTGTTCCACGAGTGCCGCGGCGAACAACGTTCATAACGACCGTTGGGCAACTTCTGGCGTTGAAGCCCGTAGTGCTCGACGTAGTTCACCACTTCCAGCAATGAAAACCCGTAGATCCCCTGGATAATCAGGAACGGAATCACGGCCGCCCCCAACCAGACAATCATCACACCCCACAACACCACGCTGTACATCCAGGCGCTGAGCACGGCGTTCTTCCAGTGCAAGGCCGGCAGGCCGAGTTTGCGCAAGCGCTCGCGCTCCAGGTTCCACGCCGACACGGCGCTGAACCACACCGAACGCGGCAGGAAAGCCCAGAAACTCTCACCCAGGCGTGAGCTGGCCGGGTCTTCCGGTGTCGCGACGCGTACGTGATGGCCACGGTTATGTTCGGTGTAGAAGTGCCCGTAGAACGTCGGCGCGAGGGTGACCTTGGCCAGGAACACTTCCAGCGGCTTGGGTTTGTGCCCCAGCTCATGCGCGGTGTTGATCGCGATGCCAGTGGCTGCCCCCGTGGACATCGCCATGCCCAAATAAGTGAACCAGCTGACCTCGCCGTGCAACTCAGTGCGCGCGGTAATGAATGCCGCGGTTTTTGCCAAGCCGCTTGCAGGGTCAAGGGTTGCGGTGGCGTGCAGCAGGCCGCCGTTGATGATCCATTCAATACCACCGGCGGCCAGCCAGCCGGTCATCACCACCGAAGTGATAACAAACAGCACACCGGTGTAGACGATCCAGCGGTAATAGCTTTGAGATTCGAGGTTGCTGACGGCGGATTCGGGTGGGTTGCTGACGTCTTCACCGAGCAGGCCGTCGATCAACGGGATCAAGCCGAAGATCACCAGTACGCCGACCCACCACAGTTGCTGCACACCGGTGGTGATTGCCAGGGCGCCGGACAGCAACGGCGTTGCCAGGGGCAGGATGCCGAGCCACCACAGGTGGCGCTTGCCGTCGGTCCAGACGTGTGGGGTTGCCAGGGTCTGATTCATGGCAGCCTCCGCACGCAGCGGCTTGGCAGGGAAAGATTCGCGGCACTCAACAGCGGCACGGAGCGCTGACGGCTCCGAGAATTCAACGATGCGATAAAAGGCGTTTTTTTCATTATTTTATTCGCTCTTAGGCATTTCAAAAACTGTTTCAAATTAGACATTGAAATAATTTTTTTAAATAAATAGCGCGGAATCGTTAGGTCGTCAACTAGTTTCTTGGACCCATCGTCACGTGACCGGGCAGTCTCTTTTTCAGCCGTTTGGTCAGGTGTCTAGGGCAAGCTTTAACGCCATTGAACCGCGAGTCGGGTAGCACAATCATTTGCTCGCCAAGGCAAAGGAAGGGCGCAGCACCGTGGCACTCAGGACTGGCGTGGCCCGCTTGGCGACCTGATCCACCAGCGCCGCCACGCGCTCTGTGGCGGTAATCGGCAGCATATGGCCACGGCCCTCCACCACCTGCAATTTCAGCCCGGGCACCTTGCTCGCCAAGGCTTGGCCGTGCTTCTGGAAGTCCAGCACGTTGTCGCGCGCGCCAAAAATCAGCCCGATCGGCAGGGTCAATTGCGGGTAGCGCTTGACCATGTCCGGCAGGTCGTCATTGACGAGGTTGATCTCACTGGAGGCTGCGTAGAAGTTGTCAGGACGCATACCGAGCAGCCCGCCGCCGCGCGTGGCGAAGTCAGGCGGCGCGGCGTCTGGGGCGAATACACCTTTCACCACCGACCCTTGGGTGAGCAGGCCGACAGGCAAAGTCAGCGTGTGCGAGATCCAGCGCCGCAACCACGCCGGGCGCACCGCCAGCGACAGAAAGACCAGCGGCAACATGCGCTGGGGATGGGTCAGCGGCGCCACCAGGATCAACCCGGACACCGCATGGGGATGATCAAGCGCCAGCGCCAGGGATATCGCCCCGCCGAGGGAATGCCCCAGCACCAGCGGTTTATCCAGGTCGAGCGTCTTGATAAAGGCGGCGATTTGTCGGGCCTGGGCCGGCAGATCTGCCGCGGTGCCTGCGTGGCGGCTGGAATAGCCCGATCCCGGACGATCAACCGTGATGACGCGAAAGCGGTCACGCAACTGGCTGGACAAGGCATAGGTCAAATTGCGACTACTGCCCATCAGCCCGTGAATCATCACCAACGGTGGGCCCTTACCTTCCTCTACATAGTGAAAGCGCTCGCCATCGACCTCCACGAAGCGCCCGTTGATCGGAACGGCCGCTTCAATGCGCCGCGTCATCCAGGCACTGAAACCCCACAACACAACGCTTGCGGCCACAAGCACACCCGCAGCGACAACCCATTCGACAGCCATAGCTCGGTCCTCTGCTTCCCTGCTGCTGGCGACCCGACCGTTATTGATCAAGGCCTCAGCCATCGTCCACACCCTGGACCTAAACTTCATGCATACCGTGCTCGTCCGTCGGACAAGTCGCACATGCGGAACAAGGTCCTAGCGTAGGCGATATTTTCAGGTAGATTATTTAAAATCTTTTTTAAAATAATTAATTCATTTTTCCTTTGCAATGGTGTTCTATCTAAAAGACACAACAAAAAAGACAGGAGCACACCCGATGCCCGCCCAGCGCTCCCTCTATGAGGCCTGCCTATGAATGCCCACAGTGATTCAATCGACATCGCCATTATCGGTTCAGGTTTCGCCGGCCTGTGCATGGCGATCAAACTCAAGGAAGCCGGGTTCACCGACTTCTTCATCGCCGAGCAGGCCGACACCCTCGGTGGCACGTGGCGCGACAACCATTACCCGGGTTGCGCCTGCGACGTGCAGTCCCATGTGTATTCGTTTTCGTTTGCGCCGAACCCGGACTGGACGCGGCAATTCGCCCCGCAGGCAGAGATCCGCGCGTACCTTGAGCAATGCGCACGGCGTTTCGAGCTGGCGCCTCATCTGCGCTTCGGCATGGGCCTGCAACGTGCGGTCTTTGATGATCAACAGCAACGCTGGCAACTGAGCTTCAACAATGGCCGACAGGTCAGCGCGCGGGTGCTGGTGTCGGGCATGGGCGGCTTGTCGCGCCCGGCACTGCCGGATATTCCGGGGCTGGACAGCTTCAAGGGCAAGCGCTTCCATTCCCAGCAGTGGGACCACGCCTATTCATTGAAGGGCAAACGCGTCGCCGTGATCGGCACCGGCGCGAGTGCCATCCAGTTCGTACCGCAGATCGCGCCGCAGGTGGCGCACCTGGACCTGTTCCAGCGCACGCCGCCGTGGATCATGCCCAAGCCCGACCGGGACATTTCGCGCATCGAGCGCTGGGCCTTCAAGCACTTGCCGTTCACGCAGCGCTTGGTACGCGGCGCGTTTTACTGGGCACTGGAAGGCCGCGTCGTAGGCTTTGCCCTGCACCCAAAACTGATGAAGATGGTGCAGAAAATCGCCCTGCGGCACCTGCATAAGCAAGTGGCCCGCCCTTCCCTGCGCAAAACACTTACGCCGGACTACACCATCGGCTGCAAGCGCGTGCTGATCTCCAATGACTATTACCCGGCGCTGTCGCGCAGCAATGTCGAGGTGGTAACCGACCACATACTGCGCATCGAAGCCGACGGCGTTATCACGGCCGATGGCAACAAACACCCGGCCGACTGCCTGATTTTCGGCACCGGTTTCCAGGCCACTGATCCCCTGCCCCGCGACTGTATCATCGGCCGCGACGGCATTGACCTGATGGACGCATGGCGCGACGGCGCCCATGCGTACAAAGGCACCACGGTGCCGGGGTATCCGAACCTGTTTCTGATCGTCGGGCCCAACACCGGCCTTGGGCATAACTCGATGATTCTGATGATCGAGGCCCAGGTCACCTACATCCTTGATGCGCTCCAGCACATGCAGCGCCAACGTATCGCCACGGTTGACGTCAAACCCGACGTGGAGCAGGCCTACAACCGGCAACTGCAGGACAAACTCAAACGCACCATCTGGAGTACCGGCGGTTGCCAGAGCTGGTACCTCGACCCGCGCACCGGCAAGAACACCACGTTGTGGCCCGGCTCGACCTGGCGCTTCAAGCAAGTCACCCGGCATTTCGCGCTCAAGGACTATGTGGTTGCAATGGCACCGACCCACGCCATCCCCCACGTGATAACAGCGCCAAACGCCACTGCTGAAGGAAGCCTGTCATGAAGTCATTCAACGGCCGCGTGGCGGCTATCACCGGCGCAGCGTCCGGCATGGGCCGCGCGTTGGCCCTGGCGCTGGCACGGGAAGGTTGCCACCTGGCCCTGGCGGATAAAAACAGCCAAGGGCTGGATCAAACCTTGGCGCTGATCAAAACCTCGACCCTGTCGCCGGTGACGATCACCACTCATGTAGTGGATGTGGCGGACCGCCAGGCCATGGAAGCCTGGGCAGCACGCTGCGTGAGCGACCACGGCCAGGTCAACCTGATCTTCAACAATGCCGGCGTGGCGCTGTCGAGCACGGTCGAAGGTGTGGACTATGCCGACCTTGAATGGATCGTCGGTATCAACTTCTGGGGCGTGGTACACGGCACCAAGGCGTTTTTGCCGTACCTGAAAGCCAGCGGCGATGGTCATGTGGTCAACACCTCCAGCGTATTCGGCCTGTTTGCCCAACCGGGCATGAGCGGCTACAACGCGACCAAGTTTGCCGTACGCGGCTTTACCGAGTCCCTGCGCCAGGAGCTCGACCTGCAACGTTGCGGCGTGTCCGCCACCTGCGTGCACCCCGGCGGCATTCGCACCGATATCTGCCGCAGCAGCCGCATCGACGCGAACATGACCGGCTTTCTGATCCACAGCGAGCAACAGGCTCGCGCTGACTTTGAAAAGCTGTTCATCACCGATGCCGACCACGCCGCCAAAGTGATTCTGCAAGGCGTACGCAAGAACAAACGCCGTGTGCTGATCGGTCGCGACGCGTACTTCCTCGACCTGCTCGCCCGCTGCCTGCCTGCGGCTTATCAAGCCCTGGTGGTGTTCGCCAGCAAGCGCATGGCGCCCAAACAGCGCACGCCGGTGTTTGAACCCAACGACGAACCCCGTCTCTGAACAGGAGCACGCACCATGCTACCCATCCGTCGCGATATCCGTTTTGCCTTGCCCGCCGGGCGCATCAAGGACTGGCACGAACAAGGCCCGTTCATCACGCATTTCTTTAATGCGTTGTCGCTGCTGTTTCCCCAGGGCGAGCTGTTTTTCATGGACAGCGTGCGCCATTACCGCCAGCGCATTGACGACCCGGAACTGAAAAAAGAGATACAGGGTTTTATCGGGCAGGAAGCCATGCACAGCCGCGAACACGTGGCCTACAACGATCTGCTGCAAGCGGCAGGTCTGCCGGCGGATACCCTGGACCGGCGGCTTAAATTCATCCTCGACCTGCAAAAAAAACACCTGCCTGCCTCCTTCAATCTGGCGGTGACCATTGCCCTTGAACACTACACGGCGATGCTTGCGGAAATCCTGCTCAGCGATCCCACGCGCTTTGGCGACTCACTCAAGGGCTACCAGCAAATGTGGTACTGGCACGCCCTCGAAGAAACTGAACACAAAGCCGTCGCGTTCGATGTGTGGAACACCGTGATCAAGCCCGGGCCCGGGCGCTATCTGCTGCGCACCGGCACCATGCTGACCGTTACCGTGTTTTTCTGGCTGGTAGTGTTGGATTTCCACCTGCGCCTGCTGATTGCCGACCGCAAGGCCGGTGGGCACCTGAAGGGCTTCTGGCGCATGCTCAAGTTTCTGTACGGCCCCAAGGGAGTTTTCCCACGCATGCTGCGGCCGTGGCTGCACTATTTCAAACCGGGCTTTCACCCCTGGGACCACGACAACCGCAAGCGCCTGGCAAGGATCGACGGGCTGGTCGAAGAGATCGAGCAGACCCAACGCGAATACGCGTCAGCCTCGGTTTAAACCTGAGTTGAGGCGCGCTCGCGGACAAAGCGTTGCAACTGATCGCCGGGCAGCGCCTTGCTGAAATACCAGCCCTGGATAAACAATTCGGGGCCGGTGCTCAAGAACGCCAACTGCTCGGCGGTCTCCACGCCTTCCACCACCACGCCGAGCTTGAGCGCCTCACAGAAACGCAGCATGCCGGTCAGCACCTGCGCCCCCTTGGGGTCGCGCTGGGCGACCACAAAACTGCGGTCGATCTTGATGAAGTCCACCGGAAACTGGTGCAGATAACTCAACGCAGAAAACCCGGTACCAAAGTCATCGATATACACCTTGGCGCCGATCGCTTGCAGTTTCTGGATGGTTTGGCGAGTCACCTGGATATCACCGACCAACGCGTCTTCGGTGATTTCCACCGACACCTGCCCATGGGCCTGCGCGAGAATTTCCACCAGGCGCTCGCCGTAGGCGGCGTCCGTCAGGGTGGAGCTCGATATGTTGATGGTCATGGGCAAGGCGAAACCGTTTTTCTTCCACTTCTGGTACTGGCGCACCGCCTGGGATGCCACCCACACATCCACATCCGGCATCAACCGCGCCTGGGCGAGCCATTGCAGGAATTCCCAGGGTGAGTGCACCGTGCCCTTGCTGTCGCGCGCGCGCATCAGTGCCTCACAGCCGGTACACAGGCCGGTGCGTGTGGAGACCTGGGGCTGGTATTCGAGATAGAACTCGTAGTCGCTGATCTGCTGGATGCGGCTCAGTTCGACGGCCTGACGGGCCAGGGTCCGGTGGGACGCCAGCACAGGGTCCAACTCCAGCAGGCGGCCCTTCTCCTCGAGGCCGCGGAAGGTCATGTCCAACGACTTGAGATACACCGTGCCGCCTTCGCTGGCCTGACGATGAATCGCGCGTACATACGGCGCATACACCAGGGTGCCCAGACACAGCAGCAGCACCTGCAACACCACGGCCGCTACATCACCGTGCGTGCTGAGGTAGGCATTGAGCAACACCGGCGCAGTAAACGGCACGCTGGCCACCGCCGGTGACACCCAACCCAGGTGTACCACCGTCAATGCCACCATGGTGTTGAGCGCCGGCACCAGCAGAAACGGGATAAACAAGCGCGGGTTCAGGATGATCGGCAAGCCGAACAGCAAGACCTCGCTGACATTGAATAACGACAGCGGCAAACTGGCCATTGCCAGCAAACGCATGGACTTGCTTTTGGAGAACAGCAGAATCGCCAACAACAGGCACAACGCCCCGCCAGACCCGCCGATAAACGCGAAAGAACCCAGCAAGCCATTGTTGAGCAGGTACTTGATCGGCTCACCCGCCGCGAGTGCGGTGCCATTGAGCACTACGGCCTGATCCAATACATCGAACAGCGGCTGCATGGCATACACACCGTGAATGCCGAAAAACCACAGCAGCGAATTCATCAGGGTCACAAACAACCCGCTGCCATAAGGCGATTGCAGCGCATCGAGCACCTGCGGCCCCTGAAGTTGCGCCACATAGGGAATCAGTAGCAGCAACGACAACACCACCACCAATAACAGCGCGGTAATGGCGCCCGGCACCACCATATTGATGGCACCCCGCAGGTTATGGCCGACCAGGTCCTCGTTGACCAGGCGGGTCCAACGAAAACGGTGCAGCCAGGCTATCGCCGGCACATTGAGCAGCGGCGAGGCGATGGCGATGAACAATACGAAGGTGGCCGACGCTCGGGGGTATTCCCGCAAGACAAACGTGGCGACCACCACGTGAGCCAGGCATAAAAAAGCGACAGGCAATTGTGGCAAGCGGTGCTGGATCGCCAGCATGTAACCAATGGAGGCCGCCACCAGCAGCGGAATGACCGAGCTGATCTGGTTGTGCAGCCCAGACAGAAAGCCCACCACCTGCGGATCGAACCCCAGCACCCTGGCGCATTCGGACAGGATCAGGAAACCGGCCGACACCAGCAGGCACGGCAGAATCCACAGCAGCCCTTCACGTATGGCGCGCAATGATTCGGTACTGGCCAAGGCCGCCAGGCGTTGAGTAAGGAAAAGTTTGAACAGCGTTTGCACCATGCCCCGCCCCTCCGCCCATCGCCTTCTGCCGCTAGTGGCAGCCCGGAATTCTCGTGTAACGCTACACGGCCAGCTACCGAGAGCGAAAGGTTTTTGCCGCGCCACCCGCAATTATTCAGAATTAATTTCGGCCCTTGATGCTTGTCGCCGACGGTGAGTGAGCCCATGCTTTGAATGGTTACTCTCGAACGGACTCGAGCCCAGGCCTTGCTCCGTGTGTCTTACCCGACATCCAGGTGCCTGCCCATGCGACGAATACTGCCCCTTATGACCTGTGCGCTGCTGGGGTTTTCCTGCGCCGCCATCAACGCAAATGAAGCGAGTTTTCCCGACGCCCACGCCAGCGATCCGGCCCGTATCCAATGGAGGGTCGTCGCCCCGACGCCACCGGACCGAACCGTGCATGTTGAGGCGTGCGTTTTGAGACGATTGCCCGCGACCTGATTGCAAAACCAGCGGCATGCCCCCATCTAGTGACCTCACCTAATCAGGAGTAAGCCCTTGTCAGAACCCGGTGATAATCACCAGCGCGCCCTGGACCGTTTCTTGAACGAACACCCGCTGGTGGCCGCAGAACTGGACACCCTCAACCCCTTGGCGGCGCAAGCCAAAGGCGAAACCCTGG
Source organism: Pseudomonas sp. O39 (assembly GCF_045447295.1). Taxonomy (NCBI): domain Bacteria; kingdom Pseudomonadati; phylum Pseudomonadota; class Gammaproteobacteria; order Pseudomonadales; family Pseudomonadaceae; genus Pseudomonas; species Pseudomonas sp. O39. The sequence goes on along the minus strand of NZ_JBJGXV010000017.1, from coordinate 73,358 downwards.
CGCAGTACCGCGCCGAACGCCTGCATGAAGCGTTCGAAGCCGAGGCGGAACGTCAGAACCTGTTTGCCTGGGAGCTGACCCTCAAACTGACGGCCGAATCCCATGCAGCCTTCGAAGCCCAGCGCCTCGAAGTGCACAAGGAGGTCGCGCAGATGGCGGGGTTGAGTTGGGATGAGTATTGTCGGCTGCATGATTTGGCGGGTTGACTTCAGGCTACATAAACCAGTGTCGGCGAGAACGCGTCATGACTTCGCCTAACTCCTCGACACTGATCGTTCGGCGTTCAGGGTCCACTGCCAACGCCGAGCGTAACGCCGGCCAGCACTGTGTCGGCAGTTGCCGAGGGCGGTCCGGTCGTTCAGCGGCTCGACGCTCGCCGAGACGTTTCCCATGGGCCAGTTCATACAGCACGCTCGCCACCCCATACAGGTCAGCGCTCGCCGTGAGCGCACTGCCCGCCAACAACTCCGGGGCTGCATAAGCCGGTGTCCACGCGTTAAAACGGTCACGACTCAAACTCGGCAGCCCTGCCGCAACGTGTGTCGGCGCATGCCCGAGGCCGAAGTCGAACAACCGCACGCCCTCTTCACCCACCATGATATTGACCGGCTTTACATCGCCATGCAGCACGCCCTGTCGATGGACATAAGCCACGGCATTCAGCAACTGCACAGCCATGGGCTGCAGCTCTCGCCAGGGTAAGCCGCCGGGACACTCCAGCAGCAGCCGGTCCAGGGTCATACCCTGCATCAACTCCATGGTGAAAAAGGCGATCTGGCTGCTGATATCCACCTCGAACGCAAACACCCGCACCACATGCTCATGCCGCAGGCTGCGGCTCAGTGCAAACTCGCTGTAAAGCAGCACATGAGCATCGGGGGCCTGCTTGAGACGCTCGCCAAGCACCTTGACTGCCAGACGGGCGCAGGGCTCGCCAAATTGTTCATGCAACAGGTCTCGCGCACGGTAGACCACGCCCATTCCTCCCGCGCCCAACACTCGCTCAAGGTGGTAACGCCCAGCCAGCAAAGAGGGCGTGCCAGATTCGGTGTTCATGGCCGCACCACCACAGCCGTCAGGTCATCCCGAGCGGGCCCTCGCAACACCGCCGTGAACAACCGGTCCACAACCTGTTGCGGCGTCCCTTTATCCAGAGCGCTGCCAAGCTCGACATGCGTCAATCCCTGGTACACGCCATCGCTGCACAACAAAAAGACATCGCCTGGGTGTGTGCTCAGTTCCAGCACCTCAAGTTTGAGCGGATGCCGGGCCCCTACTGCGCGTGTCAATGCCCTGGAACCAGGGTGAGCCTGGGCCTGCTCCAGGCTCAACTGCTGTTCATCCATCAATTGGCGAAGCAAGGAGTGATCTCGTGACAACTGATACAGCCGTTGGCGTCGCCACAGGTAACAACGGCTGTCCCCCGCCCACATGCACGCCGCATTTCGCCCATCAAGCAGCAATACCACCACGGTACTGCCCATGGTGTCGTCGCGGCCCTCGACAGTCAGTCTGCCTTCACCGCCCAAACGCCGACTGAGCCCTTGCAGGCATCGCCGAACGGCGTCGATACGCTGATCCAGCGTGTCCTGGGCCGGCAACGCGGCAAGACTGTCGACCACCGATTGGCTGGCCATGTGCCCGGCCCGATGGCCGCCCATACCGTCTGCCACCACCCAGCAACCTTGCTGCGGGCAATCGAGGAACGCATCCTCATTTCGTTGCCTGGCCTTGCCTCGTTCGGAGCGTGCGGCACTGCTTGCAGGAGATGTCGGCGGGCTCATAACTGCTCCGGCAAGCGGAACGTGCGCCACGAGTCCAACTGAAATGGGCTGGGCACGCGCTGGCTGACCAAGACGTAGTTGGCACGCAAACCGCCGAGATCAGACTTGAGTAGCTGCGCATCACGCCCGCTGGCAGGCTCGCTTTGCATCAATTCAAAGAAGCGGAACAACGACCAGGCCCCGCTGTTCTTCTCGATGTCCAACGGCCGCTCCGTTCCCCGCTCCAAAACCAGGCTGCTTCGACCATTGTCCGCCTCGCTCGGCCACTGGAACGCCACGGGCACGATCGGTCCATGACGGTATTCCAGCTGCTGCCCGCCAATGCTCAGGACCGCCCGACTGACCGCCTGGTCCAGGCTGTAGGGTGCCAGCGTAAACCGAACCACCAGCTCGCCGTGGTCCTCGCCGAAAAATCCCCGGCGAATGATCTGCGCTTTGGACAGTTGATCCAGTAACGATCGTGACATCGGCAGGCTTCGGCCATCCAGGCCACGCAACCGGTAGCGTCCACCCTCGACGCTGACAAAAGGCCGAAGGTAACTTTCATGGAACCTTGCCAGCACGCCCTGTGGTTTGAAAAACGCCTGGAAATCGCTCAATGCAACGTCGCTGCCGGCATGGGCATTGAACGGGTAACGCTGGCGGATTGCCTTGGCATAAAGACCATACACTTCACTCTGGTAGCGTTGGTTCACATACCTGTATGCGTCATCGAACAAATGTCGCCAACTGTCGTCGGCAAGGCCTTCGATCCAGCCTTTGAGTGGCAGCGGCAAGCGCGCGGCAATATCACGTAACTGGCCCAACGCAGGTTGTTGCCCTTCCATGCGTCGCTTCACCATCTGAAAGGCTGCCTGCTCCGGTGAACCCTCACGGTTCAGAGCCGCCAGTTGCAGATGCAACGCGTCAAGCTGGCGCAACGCCAGGGTCAACTCCGCCCCCGGGTTTTGCTGTTCATCCAGCAACTGATGCAGGGGCTCGAAGCGACGCTGCAAGGCGCGTCTGGCGCCGTCATCACCTGCCAGGGTCGGCAGTTGACCTGCCAATACATTGCCAGCCGCCGACTGCGCGATTACCGCCGCATCAACCGCCTCGCGGGTCACAGCTGCCAACGGACCTTTAGCGTCTAGCAAGCGGGTATTTTCACGAACCTGCTGTAACAGCAATACCAACGGCGACTGCGCCGATGTCAGGCTCGCCAGCTGTTCTGTATTTTCCCTGAGGCTTTCGGTATCGAGCAACCTGATGCGCCCCAAGGCATAGCTCCAGGCGTCGGCATACTCACTGAAATAGCGCTGCTCCAGTTCAATCATCAACCGACGCAAATCCATCACACTGAGGTCGGTTGCCTGCCCCAGCACCCAGTTATCCTGGACGATCGCATTGATCAGTCGAGGACCCTGCTTGTCGAAATATTGCACATACCGCTTGCTGTAGAATCCGGGAATGGGTTGCTCAGGCGCAGTAAAAACCGTACCGCCCGTTAGACGGTAGGGTTCCAGGTTCAGCGATTGCTCGCGCAACACGCGATACACCACGTCTGCCAGCGACTCCCCACGCAAAGCGTGGCGAGCCTGGGCCACCAACTCATCATTCAGTGTGGCTATGAACGGTTGCTCAAGCAGCCGGCCGAAGTGTTCATTCAAGCGGACCTGCACCGCGGCCTCACCGGCGAAGCGCTCAGACCATCGGCTGGCTACACGCTCCGCCAGCCAGCGCTTATCACGGCGCTCGGGCAGGTTGAGCATCAGGTACGCGCGCAAGTTGTCCAGCAACCGCTCGCGATCCCCAAGGTTGGACCGCACTTGCTCTTCCAGGAGAGACGCGGTTTGGACCATTAGCTGCTGCAGGGCGTCATCATAAGCACTGACTAACAGTGGGCCAGTCACTTGCCCCTGAAATAACCCCGCTCGCTCAAACACTCGCGCTTCTGTCACGGGAGGGAAAACCCGAGTCGCCGCCAGTCGCTTATCCAAAAGAGGCAACAAGACCAGCGTCTGGTCCGCACCTGTCTCCGCCGGTCTATCCGCCTTACCTAGCTGCGCCAACTGTTGCAAGCGTTGGTGGTTGACCGAATAGCTGTGCATCCAGAGCGCGCCCGCGGTGCCGATGACCAGTGATGCTGCGATCGCCAACCCCGCCTGCCGCCAGCGAATTCGGCGATATTCCTGGGTATGGAGCCCCGCAAGTTCGGCTTCGGCGAAAATCACCTGGTTGAAGAGTCCTTTGACAAAGCGTTCGCGCCGCTCGCCCGCACTGGTCAGATAGAAACCTCGCAAACCGCTGATCCGCTGATTGCGATGGGCGCAGAATGCTACCTCGACAAACAGGCATAAACGTTCGCCAATGCGTGCAACCTGCTGCGGAAAATCAAGCATACGGCCACGGCGTTCGCCGTTGCGCTCCTGGTGCAAGCGCACGATAAGTTCGCCACTCAGCCGCTGCAACAGCGTCTCGAACGCCTGACGCACCTGCGCCATTTGGACACCCGTGTTGCTGACGGCGACGAGTTCACCCAGCACGCCGTCCAGAGCACTGCCCTGCGGCGTATCAAAAAACTCGGTAAAGCCCGGTATACGGTCAGCTTGGGTCAGCACCAAATAGATCGGAATATCGACGTGAAGCGTCTGCTGAATGTCTTGCAGGCGGCTATGTACCTGGCGTGCGTGGAGCTCCAGATCATGCTCATTGCTACCCAGCAGTGTGTCCACCGATAACGCCACCACCACACCATTAAGTGGACGTACCCGGCGTCTGGACTTGAGCAGGCTCAGCAATGTAGCCCAACCCACGGCATCGACCGAGCTGTCGGGTTGGTCCAGATAGCGCCCGGCGCTCTCAATCAGTACGCCTTGATCAGCGAAGTAGACGTCACAGTAAGCAGTCCTGCCTGCCGGTATCGACTCAGTTTGATCCGGCGGTAGCTGCAACCCGTTCGCTGCCAACAAACAGGTCTTGCCACTACCCTGCTGCCCGATCAGCAAGTACCAAGGCAGCTCGTTGCGCGAGCGCGCGCTACGCCCAAGGTACCGGCGGGAAGTTTTCAAGGTTTGCAGCGCGTCCTTGAATCGGCCGCGCACGTGTTTGCGCTCATCCTCTACCAACCCCTGATGTTGAGTGCGCGTCTGGTTTTCGAGTGTTCCTAGACGGGCCGTATGGCGTGCACCCGCAATGACCATCGCCAGTCCCCACAGCAAAAACAGGCCACTTATAGTTAAAAGTCGCGCCGTAGAGCTTTGCCAGAACCGATGGTCATCCACGGCCAGCAACGGCCCGAAAAACCACACGAGGCATGCGCTGGAAAGCACCAGCAACAAACTCCATACCCAAACTATGCGCAGCGCAGTGCCCGCGCCCTTGAAGAATGCGTTCATTCAATATTCCCAGCGTTACAAGGGCGTCAGAGTCAGTTCCGGCGCCGAAGGTTGAAAGGGTTGCAGCACACGTGCCCGCTCTTGCCCCAATACCCAGGCAGCACCCGAATACATCGCCAGCAAAGCGACCACACCGAACGCCACAAACCAGGTCGCGGGGATAATGCGCAGTCGCCTACGCCGTACTTGCCCCGACCGGGGGGCAAACGTCGACAGAGCGGGGGCATCACCCCGCACATGCCTTATCTGTCGATACAAGGCATCTCGTACCCCTTCAAGCTGGACCTCTCCTCGCTCCATGACTCTGTATTTGCCTTCAAAACCCATCGACAGGCACAGGTACATGAGCTCCAACATCGCCAGGTGCTTGACCGGATCACGGGAGAGGCGCTCCAGTAGTTGGAAAAACTTTTCGCCGCCAAAGGTTTCGTTATGAAAGCGGCTCAACAAACTGATCTTCGCCCAGTCGCTGCGATTCCCCCATGCCGTAGTAACCACCGCTTCATCAATGACGCTGCACAGCACATAGCGTGCGGACACCACGTGACCGCTCTCCATGCCCTCATGCAGGGCGCGGGCTTCGAAGCGAGTGATGCCTGCGGACAGGCGATCATTGAGCGTCTGCAGGTTTTCCCGGCCAGCGCTGCGCTTCATTTGAAGCAGCTCAGACAGTGCATCCCAAGCAGCCGCTACCAGAGGGTTGAGGCCCACATTGAACTGTTGCGCGCCTTGTACAGCGGCGGCATAAATCATGCGGTCCTCCAGTTGCTCAAAACGCGGGGGCGAGAGGAAGTCCGTCATCGGCCCCTGTGCAGGACCGTAGCCGTCACGATCCAGCAAGACGGTTTTTTCATCCTGCGGGTATTCACTTTCCATGCTCATGAGTTCAATTCCTGATAGCCCAGAAGGTCAGCTCCAGCTCGGTAAATTCGCCGCCGACATGGAACGCAAAACCACCCGATTGCTCCAGCTGCACAACATCACGGGCACTGAGTTCAAGCATGAAATAGGTTTTACCGGCGTGAAACGGGATTTGGCGTGGCGCCACAGGCATCGGCTTTACCTTGATACCGGCAAGGTGCAGGTTGACCAGCTCGCGAATGCGCTCAACAGGACCAATCTTGAGATGGGCCGGCAACCGGTGGCGAAGCTCTTCAGAATCGCATTGAGCAGCGACCGCCAGGATGAATGTCGCGCTGCCCAGCAGCTTGCGATCTGCCACAGGGCAGACCATCACCCCGTACTGGCGCTGTTGCAGCGCCAGCTCCAGAGCCTGCTGCTCAAATACCATCGACAGCACAGTGCGCAGCCCCGCCATCAGCCCTCGAAAGCTTGCGCCTTGGTCGCCATGGAGGTAACGCACCTCAAGATTGGCGCGTTTGCTGTCACTGGTGAACGTCGATAGCTCACCCAGTATCGACAACATCTCCCGGTACAACACCTCTGGCCGAACTTGTGCTTGAGTCAGGTAGTGACGCAACACCGGCTCGGTTCGGTTGATCAATTGCAGCATCAGAAAATCTGCCACCTGCGCACCCGCGGTCACGCCGTTACCGCAAATACGCTCGGCAATGGCATCACCGCGGCTGGCCAGCAGACTGATCACTTCCTTGAGGCACGACGACATAAAGCCCGAGCCCTGTACATAAATGAACGTCGGGACGAAATCAGTATCCATTCTGACCCCCTCTTCGGTAGAGGCGTCCAATACCTGGGCAATTTTCAGCTTCACGCAGGTCTGATCACCTGGGCTTTCACCCAGCAACAATCGCAAATCAGGACGTGCACAACTGACCTGGCAAACAGAGCCCAGCCCGGCATTCGAGTCACCGACTTCGACTTCGCATGCGATATAGCGCGCCAATACATCGGGCTCACCCTGCGTTCGGGTTTCAACCTGGTTGCTGGTCGCCATCGGCAATGCAAGGTAAACCGATTGTTTTCCCGAGTTGGCCGGGACTTCCAGCACCAGCGGCGCCATGGCGGTAGTCAGTTCGAATAGACTGCCGTCCGGTAAAACTCCACTGGCCTGGTTGACCACCAGCTTGCCCAGGTTGAGGTACTGCAAGTCGACGTCCAGGGCCAGGAAACCCCAGGCGTCACGGCCAAGCAAGCGGGTTCGATTGAGCTGATGGTTGTAGTAACGGTCGTTGTGTTGCAGGTGCTGGGGGCGCAGCAACATGCCTTCCTGCCAGATGACTTTATGAACCTGCATATCAATTCTCCACCACGCCAACGATCGGGTCGGCAACGCGAACACCCGACTGGTCAAGCACCAGATGAGTTCGCGTCACTTGCTGCGGGGCCAGCGGTACTACCCATCGCCATTGCACGTGGGGCAAGTCGCGGTACGCCGCCACGATCCCCACGTAGCGACTTTGCGGTTCGCTCCTGAGCTTGATAGACACCTGCTCGCCGGGACGTAATTCCAGTTCCTCGCTGCTCACCCAGTCTTTGGACAGCGCCTGCTCGGCACGGCCATAAAGACTGAAAAAATCCGCATGCTCGAATGCGACCGGATGCTTCAGTTCAAGCAGGTGCACCACCACCGGCGAGGGACGCCCATGAAGGTCAGGGTTAACCTGTTCGCTGGCTGTCAACGTCAGGTCCAGCTTGGTTAACGTGGAAAAGGGTGACACGCTGCTACAACCAACCAGCAGGCTCAGTACAACCAACAGGGGTAAGGCGACACGGGGCATGAACATCATCCTGGGTATCCGGCGAATAAAGCCGAGGCCAGGCGTACCTGTTCCTCATATGCCCTGGCAAAGTCGCCGTGCAATGGGTGTGCGCTCACGGCTTCTGCGTCGATCAGCCGTTGGTAGTGACGCTGGTAGGCTCGCCAATGCGCCCTGTCGCTGAAGAACCTCGGCGCCTTGTCATGGCGCTCAAAGCTGAGCAGCAGGTGGCCAGGTGCAAACGCCGCCTGTTGAGCACGCATCGCCGTACGGCACGCCACCAGCAAAGCAACCTGATGCACTTGCAATTGCCGATAGAGCTGAGCAATTGCCTCCTCGGCGCTGGATTGCCCCGGCTCGCTCATTTCCAGCAACGATGCCAAGGCTGCGTCGATGCCCGCGCTGTCTTTAAAACCGTTCGGGATCTTGATTGACGCGCCAATACCCAGGCTCCACTCGTTGCTCAGTTCATCGTGAGTACGCAGGTTCTGTTGCAGCCCACTGATAGCGTACCTCAGCAAACTCGCCACCTTGATCGCCAACGCCTCACGGCCAGAGGCATCCAACGTGACACCCAGCGCTTCCGCGAACTGCGCCCAGAACGCCTCATCGACGGGGGCCGAATGCACAGTAGGCTGAATGGGCTCTACCACGTCTTCGAGAGGGTTCGCCGGTGTCGGTATAACCAGATGATCCTGCTCCACAGAACCGCGATACATCCATGCCTCAGGAGCGTCTGTTGTGTCATGCAATGCATCCAGCTCATACGACGACGCTCCGTGCATCTGCTTACGGTCCAGCTCGCGGACAGGGTCCAGGCCCAGATAGGCATCGTCGGGTATCACCTGGCTCTCGGCGGACTGCACCTGACGGTGAGATGCCACTGGCTCATTCAATCGCGCCCTTACAGCGAATGGCCCCAATTGGAAGACATCCCCATCAACGATCAAGCGCGCCTGCCCCTTTTGCAGAGCCTCGCCGCTGCTCACCTGGCAGATACCGTTGCTGCTGATATCCGTCAGGAAATACCGCTCGTCACGGTAACCAACCAACCCGTGGTGGCTGGAAAGCAATCGACTGGGATCAGGGATAACCCAGTCGCAACCCACCCCACGGCCGACTACGCCGCCAATACCGTCGAACACCTTGCGTGTTGGCGGCTGACTGCACCCGTCGTCACACACCTCAAGCACTAATTGCATGGCAGGCTCCCTTTTCACTGACCACGACGGGTCGCTTGGGGGTCACCCAAAGGACGGTAGTCAGCATCATCAAACACGTAATTGGCGTTACAGCCGGTCAACAAACACAGCACAAGCGCCATGACTTGCCATGGACGGTCAGGCATCAGGTTTCTCCCAGGAAGATAAGGCAGGCGGCGAATCGCAGCGTCCACAGGTACGCCATTCAGCATTCCCCACGGGACGCGCTGAAAGGGATGTTCAAACGCGCAAGCCGGTAGAGCAGCGTGCGACGAGCGACCCCGAGTTCCCGAGCAGTACGTGTTCGATTACCTCGGTTCTTGTGCAGGCAATCAATCAGAAATACCCGCTCTACCCGCTCCAGACGCTGGCGTAGCGTGGCGTCGACAGTTGCATGCGCGGGCGCCGACAACAGCGACAGATGAGCAGGCAAAACCACACCGTCATCGCAGAGCAACACTGCGCGTTCCACCAGGCATTTGAGTTCACGGACGTTGCCTGGGAACGCATGACTTGTGAGCTGATCAAGCGCAGCGCTGGACCAACTGACCACGGGTTTTGTGAGCGCTGCACACACATTTTCTGCGAAGTGTCGTGCGAGCAGCAGTACATCACCCTCCCGCTCCCGCAACGCCGGCAATTGGATTGGAAACTGCGCCAATCGGTAATACAGGTCCTCGCGAAACGTACCCTGGCTCACCATTGCCTTCAGGTCGCGGTGGGTCGCGGCGATAATTCGGACATCGACTTTGTGGGCGGTATTGGCACCCAGGGGACGCACCTCGCCCTCCTGTAAAACCCTCAGCAGCTTGGCCTGCAAGGACAGTGGCATATCACCAATTTCATCCAGTAGCAGTGTGCCGCCGTGGGCTGCGTCAAACAGCCCGGCATAGTTACGTTCCGCACCGGTAAACGCGCCTTTGCGGTAGCCGAACAGCTCACTCTCCAGCAAGCCCTCGGGAAAGGCCGCGCAGTTTTGCACCACAAACGCCTGCGTACTACGTGGGCCCGCGGCGTGAATGGCGCGGGCCACAACCTCTTTGCCAGTGCCCGTTTCACCACTCAACAGAACGGTAAACGGAGCCCGCAAGACCTTGCCGATCAAGCGGCAAGTCTCATCCATTGCCGTGCAGTTGCCGATCAAGCCATATGCGTCGGTGGCGGGTGTGTTGCGCTTTGGGGCAGTCGTGACGTGCCCTGGTCGGCTACGCCGCCATATGGCTAATTGGCTGAGGGTAAAACTACCCAGTTGGCCCAACGATGCGGCGTAGCCCTGCAATTGCGCTGGATGCTGGCTGGCATACAGCACCACACCACAAACCGTCTTGCTGCGATTGAACAGGGGCAGGCATGACAGTGAGTGCCAGGGCTGCGCCGCCTCAGGCAGGAAACTGCTGTCATAGGCGCTGTTGCGCAGATCATCAATAGTCAGGGAACGACACTGGTTCAGGACATAGTGCAATAACTGTTCGTTCTGAAAGTCCACGTTTGCTGCCGGGGAGTCCAGTGATGACGCGCCCGCGCAATGCTGAGCGATCAACCCAAGCCGGCCGGTCGTCTCATCTCGCCAGTACAGTTGGCAAAGTTCGCACTGGCTCAGCTGCGCAACCGCCATGGCACAAAGTTCTGCCAGCGTCGAATCATCGCTCTCGATACCCAGGCGTGTGAACCAGTTCAGCAAGCGGTCGGCGTAGACCAGAGGATCGGGCAACTGGTTAAACAGATTGTCCATCATTGGCTGAACTCACAGACCGGTACGCCGTTGCCATCCAGCGTTGCATGGGTTACCGACAGGGATTCGCCAACGGCCATCGCACTGAGTAGACGATCCACGATTGGCGGCAGCAGGTGTGACTCGATCCATTGGTCGATGTACCGCGCGCCACTGTCATTGTGAAGGCAGCGCTCGACCATGTGTGTGACCAGCTCGGGGGTATAGCTCAACACCAGCTTGCGCTGGTGCAACCGTTGACCGAGGCGATCCAGCTTGAGCCTTGCCACATCCTGTAGCAGTTCGCCTGCAAGGGGGTAATACGGCACAACGCGCATACGGGCGAGCAAAGCCGGCTTGAAGTGGGCGCGCAACACTGGGCGAATCGCTTCTTCCAGGACCGCGGAATCAGGACGACGGCCATCGGAGCACAGAGCCGTGATGCAATCGCTTCCCAAGTTGGACGTCATCAGGATCAGCGTATTACGGAAGTCGATTTCCCGGCCTTCACCGTCATTGGCCGAGCCCTTGTCAAAGACCTGGTAAAACAGGTTCAGCACTTGCGGATCCGCCTTCTCGATTTCGTCAAGCAGCACCACTGAATAGGGGCGTTGGCGCACGGCCTCAGTCAGCACCCCGCCCTCGCCGTAACCGATGTAACCGGGCGGCGCTCCGATCAAGCGGGACAGGGAGTGTTGCTCCTGGTATTCCGACATGTTGAGTGTGGTGACAAACCGCTCGCCGCCATACAGCAAATCCGCGAGTGCCAGGGCCGTTTCGGTTTTTCCGACACCACTTGGGCCTACCAGCAAAAATACGCCCACGGGTGCTCCTGGGGCGTTGAGGCCCGCAGCAACCGCACGCAGGTTGCGATCAAGCGCCTGCACTGCCGGCGCTTGCCCCAGAATTCGCCTGCCCAAGGCATCGGCGAAACCCAGAACCCTTTCACTGTGCTCAAGGGCCAACTGTTCAACGGGAATGCCGGTCCAGCCACTGATGACCTGGGCCACCACCCGTGGGCATACCTCATGGCTTATCAGCCGCCGCTCGCTGAGTGGCTGGCGCTGTTCGGCCAGTGGCAGCTCAACGTGCTCAAGCCCCTCCCCTGCACTGCACGCATCAACCCTTGGCTGACGCGAGGAGCGTGTTCGCTCGGCCAAGGCTCGTTGTTGAGTCCAGCAATGCTCGGCTTGCTCCCGCTCAAGCTCAATGGATTCCAGGCGCTGGCTCAGCGCCTGCAAGGCCTGCCTGTCAACAGGCAAGCCTGCGCCACTATCCCGCTCGAGCGCCACGCGCTGCCGCATGCCCTCTGCCAACTCGGCGCACAAGCGTTGCAACGGTTCAGGCGCCGCCGTCAGGCTTATACGCACCTGTGCGCAAGCCGTGTCCAACACGTCCACTGCCTTGTCCGGCAACTGGCGTCCTGCCAGGTATCGAGCGCTCAGCTGCGCGGCCGCCACGACTGCATCGTCGCGTACGTAAACACCATGGCTGGCTTCATAAACCGGGACAAGCCCACGCAAAATGGAGATTGCCGCCTCCACGCTCGGCTCGGCCACCCGTACCGGCTGGAAACGCCGCGCCAATGCGGGGTCTTTTTCAATATATTTTTTGTACTCGGACCAGGTCGTGGCCGCGATCGTGCGCAACTGTCCGCGCGCCAGGGCAGGCTTGAGCAAATTGGCAGCATCGCCTCCGCCCACCTGAGCCCCTGCGCCCACCAAGGTATGTGCCTCGTCGATAAACAGGATAACGGCCTGCGGTGAGGCGTTGACCTCGTCGATAACACCTTTGAGGCGCCGTTCGAACTCACCCTTGATGCTGGCGCCTGCCTGCAGCAAGCCCATGTCCAACGTGAGTATTCGTACGCCCTTGAGTGGCGCCGGCACCTGTGAGGCAATCACTTGCAGGGCCAGCCCTTCGACGATGGCTGTTTTACCCACCCCGGCGTCTCCGACAAGGATGGGGTTGTTCTTGCGCCGACGAACGAGGATGTCGATCAATTGGCGGATTTCTGCGTCTCGACACAGAACCGGGTCGATGCGTCCTTCTCGAGCCTGACGCGTCAAATCGTGGGTAAAGCGCTCCAACAGCGATTCACCCTGTGGCGAAGGAATGGCTTCAGATCGCAGGTTCAACACAAGATCACGCACACGTTGCGCGTCCAAACGACTCAATAATTGCTGATAACCACTGCCCGCGTGCTGCAACGGATGAAGCAGGAGTGCCAGTAATAACGCCCCCTGATCCACCTCGATTTGCCCCAATTCAAGGTGGGCAACCATCAACGCTTGTTGCAACCACTGCACGAGTGTCGGCGCAAACACCGGGCTACGCGATGCGCCTTGCTCTCCCTTGAGTAGCAACATTGCCTGCAACTCGTCGGGCGCAATCTCCGCGTCCGCCAGCGCCCTCACCAGAGGACCATCGTGCTGCTGCAGCAGCGTCAGCAGAAGGTCCTCGACGAGCACCTCCTTGCCGCCGCGCGTCACGCATCGCTCGGCGGAGCGCTCCAGGTCCAGACGCGTCGCAGCCGTCAATGTCCGAATCAATTGTTGCAGGTCTACATTCATCATAATCATCAGTCCCTAATGAGAGTTGCTGGCCAGCGTGACCACGCCGTCAGCACGCTCGTACCCCAACCAACTGGTCCAACCGAGACGGCAGACGTTGCGTTCACCCAAATGCAGCGGCCTCACTTCCCCGTCGGCCAACACCAGGCGCAGGTCATAGTCCAAAGGGGCTCGTACCGTCAGGCGAACCAATGAACACAACGGGCTGTAGTCGTTGCCGGTGGGCAGGAACTCGTGAAAGCGCTGCCAGCTCAAGCCCTTGATATGCACTCTGAACTTGCCACTGCGGTCTGCGACCTGAAGCCCCAGCATCAGGTCCTCGCCGAGCAGGTTGTTGGCTGCGCCAAGTCGGTTGCGTTGTTGAAGGGCGATGGTCACGGAGCGACCGACCCATTGCTCGATGAACACACCGCGGTGCTTGAAGTAGTGACGCAATACCGCCTCAATCAGGGCGGCCGAATGCGCCCGCAGGCTCAACAACCCCAGACAGGGCAACAGCCGCTTGCAATCCAATTGCGCAGCGTCACGAATCTCGCGGCTGCCCAACCCAACCAGAGCGAACATCTGCTCGGAAAAAGCATCGCTGGCCCCCGTGCGAAAACTCGCTCGATAGCGATATTTGCGCCAAATCGGCAGCATCAGCCTGTGCAGGCGGTGGTGAAATACATCAAGGAAGTCACGGCTGACATTCCCACCCGCCTGCTCTTGATAAAACGCAGGCAATGGCGAGCCGGCACCAAACAGACCGAGCACATTGAGGCGAAGACGCGCCCGTAATTGGTCGCGCTCGACGAAAAATTCCACCCGATCAATATCGTGCCCGGGGAACCCCAAGCTGGGGTTGGCCTGGAACTCGACCTTCTCGTAGAGCTCGTCATCCTCCAGCAATGGGTAGCTGTCGCGTAAACGCTCGATCACCTGCAGCACCGCCTGGTAGAGCGAATACTCACGAATCGTTTGCGATAGTGCAGTCAAAGCAGGGCCTGCTGACCCATCCGGGGTGGCCATAGATACACGTCTCCTTGTGTGCTGGTAACCCGCAGTTCGTGGTACGAATTAAGGCTGGCGTAAAGGGCAAAAAACTCATTGAGTGCCGAGGCGAAGACAAAGATGTCGCCCCGGCCGACGAACCCATTGGGGTCAATGTTCAAGTCGACTCGCACGCCACGTATTGGCAACCCACGATGCATTCGGTCGACGGCCTCATGGCTGACAGATCTCAGTGCATCCAGTCTTCGCTGACTGATGTTGTGCGCCTGTCGATCGTGATAGCGCGGCAAGTCGTAGGTTTGGAGGATGACCTTCAAGGCCCGTGTGTCAGTCAATGACAGGTAATTGAGCGACATGTTGCTGATCAACTTCCAAAGGAAGTCCTGGTCCAGCGGCGGGGCAAAGCTCGCCGTCGGCGCGCAGATATTGCGAAACGTAAGAAACTCCGGAGTCTGTTCACACGGCTGGTTGATCTCACCAACCTGCAGCAACCGTGGCAAGTCGTGGTTGGTGCACGTCAGCTCGACTGACAGTGTCTCCTGTTGATCTCTGTGGCCAATGCCGAAACTCAACCAGGTATCAAGCTCGGCGCTCTGTACCGAGGAGCGTTGACGAATACTGTAGCTAGGGGCTTGCATCGAAACGCCACTGTCGCTGTCATGTTCGAAGGATTCGAATGGCACGTACGTCTGGTAGCCCAGCCCACCCGGACGCCATCCAGTAACACGGTCAACGGAAAAAACAGCAGCGTTGCCCCGTGCAATTCCACCCGGGAGCAGCAGGTAATCATCCTGCTTGCCATCCAGGCGAATCGGCACCGCATCCTGCTTGAACAGGTTAGCGATCGGCGTGCAATACAGCTTTACGTTATCCAGAGTGGGGCGATGTGGCTCATGCTCCCGGGTGCGCAATTTAAAACGCAGCTCTACACCCATGGCCTGCTTGAGAAATTCGTTGGGTAACGCCTGCAATGCATCGAAACCCAGTACGTCGACAAACAGATACTTGTCCGCAAATGCAAAATATTCTTGCAGGTGGCGGTAGCCGCTGAAGGTGTTCGCCGGATAGGGAATCAGTGCATGATCTTCGTCAAACCCTACTGGCTTTGTTTGGCTAGCGGAAAGTCGCAGCGATAAAACCTGCCCATCGCGACCCTTGATCGCAAGCCCATCATGGTCAAAGAGCAGCACCTCAATGCCTTCGAGATGACGTAACAGACTCAGGTACAACCCTTGACTCACTTGTCGATCACCCGTCAGGTGCAAGCGCAATTGAGTGAATGCCCACTGACTGAAATTACCCTCGACGCTCATCTCCAGGCGCAGGTTGAGCAACGCCCATGTTCCCTGAGACAGGTATTCCAGGCTGCTCAGTTGCAACGGCATGACCTGAGTGGCGTAACACGTTCGGAAGCGGCAGCGTTCACCATTGACCACCACGCTTTCGACCGGCGTATCCCGATCAACACTCACCGTGGTGCACGCGTGCTTCAAGGGGTCAAACTGCAAGATGCTGAACGCCGGCAATGGCCGCATGTAGTTGGGCCACAGCAAGTGCATCAACGAATGGGTCAACTCAGGAAGCTCATCAGCAAGCTTCTGGCGCAAGCGCCCGGTGAGGAACGCAAAGCCCTCCAATAGACGCTCTACGTCCGGGTCCTGGCCTGAATCGGCAAGAAAGGGTGCCAAGGCGGGATTGCGTTCAGAAAAACGCCGCCCAAGCTGGCGCAACGCACTGAGTTCACTTTGGTAAAAGTGGTTAAAGGACATCAGGTAATACCTCGACCCGTCCACCACCCAGCAGGTGTGCATTAAACACCACCGGTTGCATGACACCGTCGATGACGACGGTTGCCTCAATCACAAACGCCAGTACCAAAGGGTTGTAAGCACCCGCTCCCCGCCTGACACGTATATTTCCCAAGCGTGGCTCGTACGCCTGGATAAAACGTTCAATCGACAAACGCGATTGGCTGAGTGATTCATGCAGGCTCAAGCGCATGTCATTGAGGTCGGGCAGCCCGTAATCGGGCAGCGCCTGGACACTGCCTGCGCGCGTGCTGAGCATTCTCTCCAGATGCGTGGCAATAGACGCCACGCTGTCAGTCCTGGCGAGAGCCAGACCTTCGAGACGCTCAAAAAGGCTGCGATAATCGGGTATCCCCTGACCCTTCCTCATTCTTTGTCGAGTTTGCCGACGAGGGACAGCGTGAAGTCCGCCCCCATGTACTTGAAGTGCGGTCGCACGCTGAGGTTGACGCGGTACCAGCCAGGTTCGCCCTCGACATCACTGACTACGATACGAGCAGCTCGCAATGGACGCCGCCCACGAACCTCGGCGCTGGGGTTCTCTTGATCTGCGACGTATTGGCGAATCCACTTGTTGAGCTCCAGTTCCAGGTCGGTACGTTCCTTCCATGAACCCAGTTGCTCACGCTGCAACACCTTGAGGTAATGAGCCAGGCGATTGACCACCATCATGTAAGGCAGCTGGGTACCCAGGCGGTAGTTCAACTCAGCTTCCTTGCCTTCGATACTGCCCCCGAAACTTTTAGGCTTCTGTACCGAGCTGGCAGAAAAGAATGCCGCGTTATCACTGCCTTTGCGCATGGTCAGAGCAATGAAGCCTTCTTGCGCAAGTTCGTACTCGCGGCGGTCAGAGACCAGTACTTCGGTCGGGATCTTGGTTTCGATTTCCCCCATGCTCTGGAAGTGATGCAGGGGCAGATCTTCCACCGCGCCACCGCTTTGCGGACCGATGATGTTCGGGCACCAGCGAAACCGGGCAAAACTGTCAGTCAGTCGAGTGGCAAACGCAAAGGCAGTATTGCCCCACAAATAGTGCTCGTGGCTGTTGACCACGTTTTCCTGGTAGGCAAATGTCTTGACCGGGCATTCAAGGGGATCGTATGGGGTTCGCAACAGGAACCGCGGCACGGTCAAGCCGATGTAACGAGCATCCTCGCTCTGGCGAAAGCTTTGCCACTTGGCGAATTGAGGGCCTTCGAAATGATCCTTGAGATCCTTCATGTCAGGCAGACCGGTAAAGCTTTCCAGACCGAAAAAGTTCGGGCCCGCGGCAGCAATGAACGGCGCATGGGCCATGCAGGCAACACTGGAAGCGTACTGCATCAGCTTCACATCCGGTGCGCTTGGCGAAAGAGAGTAGTTAGCGATAATGGCGCCCACGGGCTGCCCACCAAACTGACCATACTCGGCACTGTAGATATGCTTGTAGAGCCCGGACTGAGTGATTTCCGGCGAATCTTCGAAGTCATCCAGCAGGTCCTGCCGTGAGACATTCAGTAGTTCGATCTTGATGTTCTCGCGAAAATTGGTCCGGTCGACGAGCAATTGCAGACCTCTCCAGGAGGCCTCCAGCGCCTGGAAATCCGGATGGTGGAGAATCTCGTCCATTTGCTGGCTGAGCTTCACGTCAATCTCTGCAATCATTCGATCAACCAGGCGCTTCTTGACCGGCTCGCCGCTGTTGTGCGGCTTGAGCAGCTCTTCGATAAACGCCGAGACACCCCGCTTGGCAATGCCGTAAGCCTCGTCATCCGCACTCAGTAGTGTCTGGGCAATGATGGTGTCTAGGATGCTGTGTTCTTCGGTGACTCGTGTGGTTAGCGGATGCTGTTGGATCGTCATGGCGTCAGTGTCCTTTTACTGAAAATGTCAGGCGGTGGGATCGCTCAATCCCAACTCAGCCAATACCCGGGCTCGGGAACCGTCATCCGCCAGAGCCCGCTCTATGGCCTTGCGAAAACTCGGTGTGTTGCCCAAGGGCCCTTTGAGCGCCATAAGCGCTTCACGCAGTGCCATCAGTTTTTGCAACTCCGGAATCTGCTCGACCAAATTCGCGGGGCTGAAATCCTTCATCGAATTAACCCGAACCTGGATAGCCAATGCGTCAACATCCGCAGACTCCTGGAGCCGATTGGGCACACTCAGCGTCAGCGCCAACGCCTGTTTGGCCAACACGTCGTCAAAGGTGCTCTTGTCGATGCCAATAGGCTTGCGGTCTTCGAGCTTGCGTTGATCCTCGCGCTGGGTGAAATCGCCCAACACCAGCAGTTTCAGCGGCAGTTCGACCTCTTCCTGGGCACCGCCAACGGCTGGCTTGAAGGTGATATTGATGCGTTCCTTGGGTGCTACCGAACCTTCTTTGGCCACGGTAAATCTCCTTTTTCGAGTGGATCGAAAGCCTATTCAAGTACCGCTTCAACATCGAAGTGGCACAGCCTTCGGTGGGTATCTTCCTTACGCTCACGTACGGTTTGGCTTTGCGGCAAAAGCTCGCAACAGCGGTACAAAAGCTGTGCTACGTGGAGGGCCAGCTCCGGCTCCCAGCGATCCAGCCCCGCACGCTGCAGTTCATGATCCAGGCCTTCGAGCTGCACCTTCGCCAGCTCTTGCTTGCCCGCCAATACACACAACCGAGCCAGGGCCAGCCGCCAATGAAAACGAGCACGTTCGCTGCGAGCGGCGTGCATGCCCTGCTTGAGTTCGCACACCGCCGCCTTGAGCCCGTCCTTGCGTAACGTAGGCATAACGTCATGCAAGGCTGCTTCCCAGGGTTCGGCTTTGGCATCAACGACCACGCCGGACGGCGCAGAGGGTTGTAAGTGGCGAGCGACGTGCAAAGTGATCCAGTCGCGGGTGGCGCTATCAGCAAACGGCACGCCGTCGTGGAACCTGAACTCAGGCAGATGTGGCAAACGCTGCAGTAACAGCGCGAAGCTCACTTCCAGTTCGGTCATTGCCAGGGGGGCCTGCAGGGCTTCAAGGCACTCCCAGACCCTGCGCAAACCGTCAAACCAGAACAATGCGCCTGCCAGGCTGGTCTCAAGTTCAAATAACAGTTCGCCGTATTGCCCCTGGGCAAAACGCTCCTCGTAGCGTTTGAGCTTGTCGGGCGCCGGGCCACGAAGAACCGTGAGCCGCTCGCTGTCAGCGTCCGGGTAGCCGTTGAGTGCCAGCCAGGTCAGTGTCCGGCTAAGGCGCAAGGCGCGCAGGTCGGTGGCATTCTGGCGCAGCCACCAGGTACACAAGGGGCGGGCTTGTTCCTGCAATGTGCGCAGTAACTTATGCGCCTCTTTTTCGTTTTCTACCGAAGGCTCGGGGCTCAGCAACCGGGTCGCCGCCTGCTTGACCTGAGCCATCACGCCGGTTGAGCCCACAGCATGGGCCTCACCTTGCTCTGCATGCGCCAACCGCTGCGCCAATTGCCGGCGCATGGGCAACAGCAGCGGAGCCTCATCACTCATGCGCGCAGACCAGAGATCATCAAGGTGTGTCAGGTGCTCAAGCATGCATCGGAACAATGGCTGCTGATCCTTGAGCGGCAAGCTTTGCGCAAACAACTGCTCAAGCCGCAGTACCAACCAGCCAAATGCTGCGCCACGGGTACGCAGCTTTTCGGGGTAGGCAACCGCCCAATGGTGCTCACAGAGATGACGCAACAACCCCAGACCCGCCAACAGGCCAGGGAAAGATTCACGCTGATATAACGCCCAGGTCAACCAGGCAGCCACACGTAAATCCTTGGTGTGCTGGCGCAGCAGACACTCACTGACTTGCGTGACTTTGTGCCAGTCCGGCTGAGCGGTGAGATGAATCGATTGCAGCTTGCCAAGCTCGGACTCAAGGGCTTCATATTCACTCGAAAAGCGCATATCGCTGCCCGCAAAGTTAATGTGCGAGCAAGGCAATAAAGCAAGTTCAAGGTAATAAGCACACAAAGCGCCTGAGTAAACCATTTTGAGCCATGCACCTTATAAAAAATAAAAATCGCCGAACCAAGCACACTTATGCGCATAACTAACCGCTGTCTTAACCGCACTCATCCTTCCACGATGTTTGCAAACCTTAGCCATGCATAAAACATTCAGCAAGCATCAACCCTGCACTTAAGGATTTTCCTACACCCTCCGCAAACAAAGACCTGCGCATCATTTTGCGCAGCCCCAGCCTGACCAAAAACTTAATTAACCCGCACAACCAACCACCGCACAGAAGAATGGCATGAGCAACTTAATGCACACTTCTGCGCAAACTATTTCACTTAAAACCCAACAGAACCACTGGCCACTTAACGGAAACTATCCCTTTATCACGCTACCCTGCCGTTTTTATTAGGCCGCCTATTTTCAGGCACGCTTTTTGTTATAGGCATTTGCCCGGCCGGCACGATCGCCGCAGGGAACCACCTCAACTACCAGGCAAGGAAACCCGTCATGCCAACACCCGCGTATCTTTCAATCACCGGTGTCAAACAAGGTCTGATCACGGCAGGCACTTTTACTCAGGACTCGGTAGGCAACATTTACCAGGAAGGCCATGAAGACCAGATACTGGTCCAGGCATTTGCTCATCAGGTGATTATTCCCCGTGATCCGCAATCGGGTCAGCCAACAGGTCAGCGGGTTCATAAACCGTTGATGATCAGCAAAGTCTTCGATAAATCATCACCTCTGCTGTTCAGCGCGCTGACCAGCGGCGAAGAAGTCAAATGCCGACTGGAGTGGTTCCGTACCTCTTCGGCTGGAACCCAGGAGCACTACTTCACCATCGAGCTCGAAGGGGCGACCATCGTGGATATTCAGTCGCGCATGCCCAACTGCCAGGCACCGGAAAACGCGCACTTCACGCATTTGGAAGACGTGCACTTCACCTATCGCAAGATCATCTGGACTCACGAAGTGGCAGGTACTTCGGGCTCTGATGACTGGCGTAGCCCGGTCGCCGGCTAACCCTGGGGGATGCTGGAGTCGGCGCCATGGAGGGCGCCGGTTCTGCCAGGCAAGCTGTTACACCATCGACAGCGGGTGCTTGCGCTTGGGTGCGCCAAACACACGGTCGATTGCGTCCAGATCGTGCTCGTCCAGCACCAGTTTCGCGGCGCTGGCGTTGAGCCGCACATGCTCGGGACTCACTGCCTTGGGGATCGCAATCACGCCCTCCTGGCGCAGTACCCAGGCCAGGGCGATTTGTGCGGGTGTGGCCTCATGTCGATGGGCAATCTGCTTGAGCGTCGGGCTGGACAGTAGCTCACCGCCCTGGGCGATTGGGCAGTACGCCATCAACGGCAAATGGTGCTGTTGCCACCATGGCAGGAGGTCGAACTCGATACCACGCTCTTCGATGTTGTAGAGCACCTGGTTGGTGGCACAGGCTGGGGAGGCGAGTTCCTGCAGGTCGGCGACGTCAAAGTTGGAAACACCCCAACGGCCGATCTTGCCCGCCTCGCGCAGACGCTCGAAAGCTTCGACGGTTTCTTCAAGCGGGTACTGGCCGCGCCAATGCAACAGGTACAAGTCAATGTAGTCGGTGCCAAGGCGCTGAAGGCTGGCGTCACAGGCACGGGGAACGCCCTTGTGGCTGGCATTGTGAGGGTAGATTTTGCTGACCAGGAACACCTGATCGCGCCTGCCGCGAATGGCCTCGCCGACCACTTGCTCGGCGCCGCCTTCACCATACATTTCGGCGGTGTCGATCAAGGTCATGCCCTCATCGATACCCAGTTGTAACGCGGCGACTTCGGCGCTGCGCTTGTCCGGGTTTTCGCCCATTCGCCAGGTTCCCTGGCCGATGACAGGGACGGGAACACCGGCCAGATCAATGGTACGCATAACAACCTCCTGATGAGTTCGCGGATTAACAGTGTGGCACTGACCGGACAAAAGGGTTCAATCGAAGTATGGTTAGCCTTTTCCAAGTCGCCAGGACGGACCTGCAATGCTGTTTGTCGTCATGCTCGGGGGCAAGCACCCACGGGCTAAAATCGAAGTTCACGATGTGGTATTCGCAGTCGCGGATACACTGCAACACACCTACGCACAATTACGCGACGGCTGGTTCGGCAGCCCGAAGGGTGTGCACATCGATGCGTGGATGGCCGTCGATGGCGTCGACGGCTGGAAAGTCGAACTCAGCCAGATGGCGCCACCTGCCGGTGCGCATCACCTGTACTTCATCAACCTCGGCGGCTATGAAACCCACGCTTTTGGCGAGGCCCATCATTACCTGCTGGTGGTCGCCCGTGACAAGCAGGAAGCCAAGCGCAAGGGGCAGCGGCAGATGTTGCAGCACTGGTCCCAGGCCCACACCGATGGCGTGATGGATATTGACGACTGCCTGCCCATTGATCTGGTGGACGGTCGCTATGTTCACCTGGTGCAAGGCTCGCACCAGCCGATCATCCAGCAGAACGACTACATCATCCTGCCGTGAGCCCTCAAGCGTTGGGCATCAGGGCTTTACCAAACAGGCGATTCCCATGGGTTTCCCCCTGAAAGGTATACGTCGGTGAACCCAGCACCTCATAACCGCGCCGAGGGTAAAAACCCAACGCGCGCTCATTGCCCACCCACACGGTCGCCCACAATAACGACGCGCCGCCAAGCTTGGCGCGGTGCTCTGCCGCTTGCAGCAACTGATAGCCAATACCCAGGCCGGTAAATCGCTCCTGGATATACAGGCGTTGCAGTTCGGCAACGTCAGACGCCTTGATCATCGAATGGCTGGCGGTGAGTTTAACCTGGGCAAAGCCAACGAGATGGCCGTTCGACTCAGCCACCACCAGCGAGATGTCTGGCTGCGCCATCAGTTGGGCGATGGTCTGCGGCGCAAAGGCCTGCAGCGCTTCATTGGCAATCGAGCTGCGAATTCCCTGTGTCGCGTAGGTATCCAGAAAGACCTGCATACCCAGCACGCCAATGCATAAGGCGTCCTCGGGAATGGCATTGCGAAGCGTGATTTCTGGGGGGTTGGCAGCAGCCATTGAGCCTCCGTGCTGTGGGGTCCTGAAGATCGACGTTTTACCATGAATACAAGTGACTGCAATTGCCACTGCCAAATTGCCACAGTAGGGCTTATCCCCCGCCCAACCCGCAGGAGCCCTGCTTGAGCTTTTTTCCGACCCCGATGCCGTCGCTCGCTACGCCGAGGGGCCTGTGCGCCTGGTGCCGGGTTTCGATGGCATGCAACGCATGACCACCCTGCTGCTGCGCGAACAGGTTCCCGCCACAGGCAATGTGCTAGTGCTGGGCGCTGGGGGCGGCTTGGAGTTGAAACGGTTTGCCGACGCAGAACCGGGTGCCGGCGGCGGATGCCGAACGGCGATTACGGCGATCTGTGCGCAACTGCCGGTGCGGTCACCCGAGCAGAATGCAGCCCTGATGCAGGACGCCGGGTTCGAAGACGTGGAACTGTTCTACGCAGGCTTCAGTTTCAACGGATGGGTGGGCTACAAGCCACGCTAGCCGCGTTACCAACTGCCCGACGCCCCACCGCCGCCACTGGAACCGCCGCCACCGGATGAGCTGCTGTCGGAACTTGAGCTACTGGAACTTGAGCTGCTGTCGCTCGAACCGCTGCCGCCGCCTGAGCTTGAGCTTGAGCCTGAACTTGCAATGCTCTGCACAAAGAGAATAAACGCTGCGAAAGAGGCCACCGGTATCGCGACTATCCAGCCCTGGTAACCGCGCCCCAATAGCCAACCGGCCATCACATAAATCGCCACGACCACCAAGGCACGTACGAGAAAGAAGCGCGGGCTGTTTTTCCAGGACGCCTTGATGACGAAAAACAGCCCCGCGTACAGACCCAGAATCAAAGCGCCGCCTAATGGCCATACCAGCCAATGGATCAAGCTGACGTCCATAAACCGATCCGCCACCAATACCCCGACGATGTAAGCCAGCAGCCCGATAACGCTGTAAAACACCGCGCGCGCCATCCACAGCGCACCGAAGGTCGCACCACCAATCAGCAGGGTCAGCGGCAAGACCAACAGGTAGATCGGCCAGTCCCGGCCGCCACCATAAATCGCCAGTAGCACCGTCACCACCAGCGTGGCAATCAACGCCAGGCGCCAGTGCAGTTTGCCGGCAGCGATCAGCACACCGCCAACGGCACCGGCGATGAACGCCAGCAACACCGCGATCGCTTGATGATTAATCCCCGGCTCGGCCACGTTGGGCAGGTCGCCTCCGTCTACCAGCACCGTCAGATCGTTGACCGCCTGTTGAATCCCGCCCACGTAGTCGCCCTGGCGAAACGCCGGGGTAATGTGTTCTTCGATAATGCGGTGCGCCAGCAGGTCAGTGACGGTGCCTTCCAGGCCGTAGCCCACTTCGATGCGCACTTTGTGGTCACTCTTGGCGACCACCAGCAGGATGCCGTCATTGACGTCCTTGCGCCCCAGTTTCCAGGCGCGGAACAGTTGGTTGGCGAAGTCTTCGATGCTCGCGCCGCCGGTGGTGGGCACCAGCAGCACGGCAACTTGCGCACCTTTGCGTTGCTCCAGGGCAGCGAGCTGAGATTTCAGGCGATCGGTGGTGCCGGTGTCCAGCGTATTGGTAAGGTCGATCACCCGCTGGTCGAGGGTCACCCTGATTGGCGAGGTGTCGGCCAGGGCCGTGTTGAACAGGCCAACAACTAGTAAGGCCAGCAGACTCAAAACAGATTGCCGCAAAAACAGCCTCATACTTTGTTACCTAAAATTTCTTCCTGAAAGCACTGACTTTACCTTATCGGCGCTATAACGCGTGACCCCGCGCCTGTGACTATTTAAACTGCTCATTACGCCAACATAGCAAAATGCCATCTATGAGAACGCCATGAACCTCAAACATCGCAACAACGTCAGTGTGATGGGCAGCGGGTCGGCGACCCTGGTGTTCTCCCATGGTTTCGGCTGCAATCAGGCGATGTGGAATTACCTCGCGCCGCCATTCATCGACCGCTTTCGCGTGGTGCTTTATGACCTCGTCGGCGCCGGGTTGTCGGATGTCAGTGCGTTCGACAAGGCCAAATACAGTGCGCTGGATGGCTACGCCCACGACTTGAACGAGATTATCGACGCCTTCGCCAGCGGCCCGGTGATTCTGGTCAGCCATTCGGTCAGTGCCATGATTGGCACCCTCGCCGACCGCCTCGCGCCCGGCCGTATCGCCGCCCATGTGATGATCGGCCCTTCGCCACGCTACATTGATGACGTGGATTATGTCGGTGGTTTCAAGCGCAGTGATATCGACGACCTGCTCGACACCCTCGACAGCAACTACCTCGGCTGGTCCAGCGCCATGGCCCCGGTGATCATGGGCGCCCCGGGGCAACCAGGGTTGAGCGCCGAACTCAGCGACAGTTTCTGCCGCACCGAACCCGATATCGCCAAGCAATTTGCGCGAGTGACCTTCATGTCCGATAACCGTCAGGACGTGGCCGGCCTGACCACGCCCGTATTGATCCTGCAATCGAGCGACGATCTGATCGCCCCGGTAGTCGTGGGTGAGTACCTGCACGGCGTGCTCCCCAACAGCACCTTTTGCCTGGTAGACAACGTCGGCCATTGCCCGCACATGAGCGCGCCGCAGGCCTGCGCGGCGGCAATGGAAAATTTCCTGGGGCCGTGGGTGGCCCATGCCGGCTGATTTGTTCGACAGCGCCGCCTGTGCCCTGGCCGTCACCGCTGAGGACGGCACGATCCTGCGTGCCAACGCACGACTCGGGGAATGGCTGGGTTTGAGCAACGCCGAGTTGCATGGGCGGCGTTTCCAGGACCTGCTGACCATGGGCGGGCGGATTTTCCACCAGACCCACCTGGCGCCGATGTTGCGCATGCATGGCAGTGTCAGCGAGGTAAAGCTCGACATGCTGCACCGCGATGGGCACAAGGTGACCGTCCTGCTTAACGCCAGCAAGCGCGATCAGGCAGATGCCGTGGTGCATGACCTGGCGTTGTTCGGCACCACCGACCGCGACAAGTACGAACGCGAGCTGCTCAATGCGCGCAAGCTCGCCGAAGCCTTGCTGCAACAAAGAACCACTGCCGAAATGGCGCTGCAGCAGGCCCAGGCCGAGCTGAGCGAAGCCTATGCAGTCGCCCAGCGCCGTGCCTTGTTTGCCGAGCAGATGATGGCGATTGTCAGCCACGACTTGAAGAACCCCCTCACGGCCATCCGTATGGCGTCCGACTTTCTCAGCCGTAGCGAGCGCACGTCCAAGGAACGCCAGTTGCTGGGCCATATCGCCCAGTCGTCCGAGCGCGCCCAGCGGATGATCGCCGACTTGCTTGACTTCACCCAGGCCAGGGTCGGCCACGGCATCAGCATCAAGACCACCTCGTTGGACCTGCACGCGGTGATTCAACACGCCGTCGATGAACTGCGCATGGCTTTCCCCAATGCCACATTGAAGCACCACACCGAAGGCACGGGAGTTGCGTGCCTGGATGCCGACCGTGTGCAGCAGGTCATCGGCAACCTGGTCGCCAACAGCGTGGCGTATGGCGACTTACTCCTGCCGATCACTATCACCTCGCGCCTGGCCGACAAGGGCTGCGAAGTGGCGGTGCACAACTACGGTGCGGTGATTCCTGAAACCCTGCTGGCCGGGCTGTTCGAGCCCATGACCCGTGGCACCGACCAGGGCAGCGAGGTGCGCAGCGTGGGCTTGGGCCTGTATATCGTGCGCGAACTGGCCAAGGCGCACGGTGGCGATGTGGCAGTGAGTTCCTGCGAGAACACCGGTACAACCTTTACCGTGACGTTCTAGAGCACGTAGGCCGCGCCCTGCATGATCGGCTCCACGCTGCCGGTCAGGATCACGCCGCCCTGCCCGTCCCACTGCACGGTGACCGCCCCGCCGTCGCACTGCACGTGCACCGTATCATCGAGCAACCCGCGCCGGATCCCATTGACCACCGCCCCGCAGCAGCACGAACCGGAGCCCAACGGCACGCCACCGCCACGCTCCCAGATGCGCAGGCGGATATGCCAGCGGTCCAGCACCTGCACGAAATGCACATTGGTCTTGGCCGGGGACAACGGATGAGTTTCCATCGCCGCGCCCTGGGCCGCCACATCAAAGGCGGTGAGGTCATCCACGAAATACGTGCAGTGCGGGTTGCCCATGCTGCACGCCGCAGGCGCGCCGTCGATGGGCAAGGTGCAGGTGTCCATTGCCTCGGCCAGCGGCACTGCCGCCCAGTCCAGTGAAGGGGCGCCCATATTCACTGACACCTGCTGCCCCGCCGCCCGCACACAGGTCAACAAGCCCCGGTCGGTGCGCAATACCACCGACTGACAGCCGGTTTCATGCATCAAGCGGTCGGCCACGCCCCGGGTGGCGCTGCCGCAGGTTTGCAGCGGTGTGCCATTGGGGTTCCAGAACTTGATACGCGCGGCGGCGTCGGTGCAGTCGAGTACCACAGCCAGTTGGTTGAAACCGATGCCGGTATGGCGGTCACCCAGGCGACGGGCGACCTGCGCGGTAATCGGGTCGTCCTGACCGCGGCGGTCGATGATGATGAAATCGTCGCCATGGGCATGCATCTTCACGAAGGGCAAGGTCATGGGCTGTCCTGGATTCGAGCAGGGTTGGCAGGCAAGCATACGGGAGTTTCATCAACCCCGATTCGGCTGCATGCTAGCGTGGGCGCGATCCCGTCCGGCAGAGCCCGCCATGAAAACCACCACCGTCGCCTTAACCGCACTGCTGGCCGTGCTTTCCCACGCGGCCATGGCGGCTGCGCAAACACCGAACCTGTGCCAGCCGGCCGCTTCGAACTCGACGGCCAAAGCGCTGCTGGCCGCCGCCCAACGGCACCTGGCCGACCCGCCCGCGCCGTTGCCCCATTTACACACCGAAGGCACGCTGCCAAACCAGGGCATCCGCGCGCAAAGCATCGCCGCCGAGAAAGACTGGCCGGTGATGCGCCAGGCGGCGCTGGCCTGGCGGTTGAGCGGCGACCCGCGTTACCTCAAGCAAGTCGACGACTACCTCGCCGCATGGGCCGACGTGTATCAGCCGGACTTCAACCCCATCGACGAAACCAACCTCGATATGCTGATCAATGCCTATGCGCTGACTGCCGATCACTTGCGCCTGGAAACCCGCGCGGCCAGCCGCCGCTTGATCAGCACGCTGGGCAACGGCTATATCGCGCATATCCAGCAATTCCATGGGCAGAAAAAAGGTACCCAGACCAATAACTGGCAGAGCCATCGCGTCAAGTTGGTCACCGTGGCCGCCGCCGCCCTCGGCGACCAGGCCATGCTCGAGCAAGCCCATCAATTATTTAAACAGCAGGTCGCCGACAACATCCTGCCCGACGGTTCGGTCACTGACTTCCAGGACCGTGACGCCCTGCATTACGTGGTCTACGACCTTGAGCCCCTGGTGCAAGCCGCGCTGGCGGCCAAGCCCTACGGTGGCGACTGGCTGAACCTCAAGGCCAATGGTGCGTCCCTGGGCGCCGCGTTGGACTGGCTGGTGCCCTATGCCAATGGTCAACGCAGCCATCAGGAGTTCGTGCACACCCACGTGCAGTTCGACAAAGACCGCGCCGCCGTGGGCGAAGCCGGTTACAGCGGCACCTGGGAACCCAAAAGCAGCGCGACGCTGTTCTGGCTGGCCGCGCAACTGGACAAGCGCTACCTGCCCACGGCGACGCAATTGGCAGCGCACCCGGCAGACTGGATCAGCGCCTGCTATTTGCAGTAAGCGCGGCTAGACTGGCCGGGTTCTCTCTTCAAAGGATTGACCATGCTTATTGTATTCAGCGGCCTGCCTGGCACCGGTAAAACCACGATTGCCCGTGAACTGGCGCGGCGCACCCGCGCGGTGTACCTGCGCATCGATGTGATCGAGCAGGCGCTGCGGGAGTCGGCGGTTCTGGCCGGCGATGTCGGCGCCAGCGGCTACAGCGTGGCGAATGCGCTGGCGCTGAGCAATTTGCGCTTGGGGCAGACGGTGATTGCGGACGGCGTGAACCCGGTCAAGGAAAGCCGGGATGCGTGGAAAGCCGTGGCGGCGGCAGCCGATGTTGAGTGGGTGAATATCCAGGTGGTGTGTTCTGATCAACACGAACACCAACGCCGGGTGGAAAGCCGCGCTGGGGATATTCCCGGGCTGGTACCTCCCACTTGGCAATCCGTGTCAGTGCATGAGTACGAGGCCTGGGAAGAACAGCCGTTGACGCTCGACACCGCGCTGATGACAGCTGATCAGGCTGTCACTCGGGTCTTGGCACATATCGCTTAGAGCAATGCCCCCATTGCCTTCATCAACACCGGGTCACGCCCATAAATATCCGGCGCATACAGCAGCCCGCCCTGGCGGTCGACCTCCACTGTCCAGTACCCCAACAGCACCGGCACGGGCGTGGCCAGCCGGAATTCATGGGTCACGCCGGTGGCCAGCAACTCATCGGTGCGCGTGCGTTCGGCCGGGGTTACCAGTAAGTCGCGCAGCAGCATGGGCTGCTCAACCCGCACACACCCCGAACTGAACGCGCGCGGGCCTTTGGTGAACAATGGCTGGCTCGGCGTGTCATGCAGGTAGACCGAGTACGGGTTGGGAAAGCGCATCACGATCTTGCCCAACGGGTTGCGCGGGCCGGCTTCCTGGCGCAGGAGAATATTACCGGGGCGCGACCAATCCACCTGGTCGGCCGTGAGTGGGTGACCTTGGGCATCGAGCACTTGCAGGTTTTGTTGGCGCAGGTATTCGGGGTTGAGGCGGATGGCCGGGAGCTTGTCCTCACGCATGATGGTAGGCGGGATGGTCCAGGTGGGGTTGAGCGTCAGCCGGGTAATCCGTGACTTGAGCAACGGCGTCTGACGCTCGGCCCGCCCGACCTGCAAGCGGGTTTGCCACACCGGGATACCGCTCTGATAAACGCTCAGTTGTGCGGCCGCGACGTTGACCACCACCCCTTCGGGCTCCAGGTCCTGGGCCAGCCAACGGAAACGTTCGAGGTTGATCCGCAGCTGGTCGCGGCGCATCGCCGGGCTGATGTTGAGCTCGGCCACGGTGCCGGCACCAATCACACCGTCTGCCTGCAACGAGTGGCTGAGCTGGAAGGCCTTGACCGCCTTGACCAGCTCGTCACGGTATTGCGTGCCGTTGCCGGCTGGCACTTTGGCCAGGTACCCACCGTTGTAAAGACGCCGCGCCAGTTCGGGCACACGCGGGTCTTCCATGCCGGGACGCAGCAACGGGCCGCCGGCGACCGGGTCCCAATGGGGCAAAGGTTGCAGGCGCACGGTGGCATACGTACTGCGCAAACTGCGGTAGAGATCGGCGCTGGGGCGCGCCTGGTCAAACGCCTGGGCCAGGTCGTGCAGGCCAGTCGCGGCGAAGGCCAGCACTTCGGCATTGGGGTCATGGAGCGGTGGTTGGGAATGCCACAGTGGCTCGAATCGCGACTGCTGCAAACGCCCGTAGTGCAAGTCCTGCAGGGCTTGCAGGTATTGCTGGCTGGTGCCGATGTCGCTGCACAGCACGTTGGCCGTGGCGTCTGTTGCGGGCAGGCTATAGTGGGTGGGGTCCAGGCCATCGTCAGCCAGCATCCGCAATTGGGCTTGCAAGGCTTGGCGGCGATCATCGGCTGACCACAGCGGCCCATCACCCTGCTGCTGGTAAAACGCTTGCAGGCGCAATTGGGCCGCTGCGTCTATTTGTGGGGCAAGGCCTGGGCACACGCTGGGTAACTGCGCGAGGGCCTGTTGCATCGGGCTGATTGAAACGGGCGGCACAGCGTCCACCGGCAGCTCATCAGCTGTCGCGACCAGTGGTGCAACGAGCAGGCAAATGCTCAAGTAACATGCGTGTTTTTTGAACAATTGACTTAACTCCAACCCACAGCGGGGGGATGTACTGTAGATGCTGACTTTTATAGGCCGCTTCGGTTTAATCACCGTGACCCTGGCTACGCTGAGCAATGTTGCGCTCGCCGCCAATCCCACGTCTCCTTCTTTGTATAGCAGCCTGGCGCGCTCGGCTCCAGAACTCAATCCCACCGTACTGAAAAGCGCCTTGAGCGCGGTGCAGTGCGCAGTCAATAACGGCGAGGAACGCTCGGATCGCCTGGCCGTTATTGACTACTCCCAGCCCTCTACCGCTCGTCGGCTATGGATCTTCGATTTACGCAAAAAAACCCTGGTACTGCGCGATCTGGTGGCTCACGGCGCCAAATCCGGGGAAAACTTCGCCACCCAGTTCTCTAACCTCGAAGGCAGCCACCAATCCAGCCTGGGCTTGTTCCGCACCCAGGAAAGTTACCTCGGCGCCCACGGTTACTCGTTGCGCATGGACGGCCTGGAGCCGGGTTTCAATGACCAGGCCCGCGACCGCGCGCTGGTGATTCATGCCGCCGACTACGTCAACTCGGCGTGGAGCAAGCGCGAAGGCCGTATCGGCCGCAGCCAGGGTTGCCCGGCCGTGCGACCGCAGGTGGCGCGCCAGGTGGTAGACAAACTCAAGGATGGGCAGTTCATGTTCTCCTGGTACCCGGACCAGCGCTGGTTGAAGTCGTCGACCTACCTCAACTGCAAGCCCCAACAAGTGGCGAGTAGTCGTACAATCCGTGGTGGTTAGCCTGTCCCCACCGATAAAAGAGAGCGTCGCATGCTTCTACATAAATCCACCTGGATCGAGATCGGCCAGTTTCTGGAGCGCAGCCGCACGGTGGTGATCCCCATCGGCTCCAACGAGCAGCACGGCCCCACCGGCCTGTTGGGCACTGACTGGATGTGCCCGGAGATCATCGCCCATGAGGCGCAGCAGAATGCCGACATCCTGATCGCCCCGACCTTCAATATCGGCATGGCCCAGCACCACCTGGGCTTTCCCGGCACCATTTCCCTGCGCCCGTCCACGTTTATTGCCGCGATTGGCGACTGGGTTCGGTCGCTGGCCGGGCACGGTTTCGAGAAGATCCTGTTTCTGAACGGCCACGGCGGCAACATCGCCACCATCGAGGCCGCCTTTTCCGAGCTGTACGCCGAAGCCAGCTATGCCCGCCGCCCGGCCGGGTTCGCGCTGAAACTGGTGAACTGGTGGGATCTGGAAGGCGTCAATGACCTGGCCCACCGCCAATTCCCGGTAGGCCACGGCAGCCATGCCACGCCGTCGGAGATTGCGGTGACGCAGTGGGCCTACCCGGAATCGATCAAGTCCGCCGAGTATTCCCCGCAAATCGCCAACACCGGCCCGATTCGCGAAGCGCTGGACTTCCGCGCACGCTTCCCCGATGGTCGCATGGGCTCGGACCCGGCCCTGGCGACGGTGGAAAAAGGCGGTGAGTTGGTGGCGTTGGCGGCTCAAGGGCTGGTCAAGGTTGTCGACAGCTTCAGCAGCGAAGCAAAACCTTAAGCCGAGCGCAAAAAAATGTGGGAGCGGGCTTGCCCGCTCCCACACTGGGTTCTGTGGGGTGTGGCGTTACTTGCAGTCCTGC
The DNA here is from genome assembly GCF_045447295.1 of Pseudomonas sp. O39. Taxonomy (NCBI): domain Bacteria; kingdom Pseudomonadati; phylum Pseudomonadota; class Gammaproteobacteria; order Pseudomonadales; family Pseudomonadaceae; genus Pseudomonas; species Pseudomonas sp. O39. The sequence continues at coordinate 40,800 of NZ_JBJGXV010000017.1, read as the reverse complement.
GCCGCCAACTCAAGCCGCGACGGCTTGAGCGCCGACGCCAGCGGCTTGCGCTCGTACACGAACACCTTGCTGCCCTCTTGGGACTTGTAGGCTTCCAACACATCATCAGCCGCAAACTTGCTGGTCAACACGACTTTGGCGTGGCGCGAATTCTGGGTCACGGTCGAAGTGATGCCGTATTTTTCAAGCTTGGGCAAGACGCACTGCAGATAGCCTTCAGGGGTCTTATCGGTTTGCAACGTCAAGGTCGGAGCATTGGGAGCGGTGATACAACCGGTCAGCAACAAGGAAGCAAAAGCCAGGGCCGGGACGAAAAAAGAGCGCATAAACATTCCTGAAAATAACCAATAGGGTTCACATCAATCCACGCGTCAACCTGCGCGAACCAGGGCCTTGAGCGACACATCAAACTGCTTCAAGGCGTCAAGCTGTACATCACGCTGCTGTTCAATCTGCGCGGCTATCTCGGGCGCCGCCTTGTCCAGCACCCACACCGACGGCACCTGCTTGAGCACCGAGCCTTCGGCCTTGGCGATGTATTGCAGGTTCGCATCATAAAACCGCGCCACAAAACGCGCTTCGACCACGTCGTTGCGCTGGGTCAGCAGTTGGTTATGGGTATCGAGCACCACCACCACGTCCGGGTGAGCCTGCACCAGCTCATCCAGGCTGCTATAGACAGTCACGATACGAAAAGTGCCCTGCAGCGAGCTCATCAACCAATCAATCGCCAATTCCGGGTCGGAGCTGGTGACGAACGCCTCGCGGATACGCCCGTCGAGGGCATCCTTGGCGCCGTTCATGGCCATGGCGTGGTAGCGTTCAAGGTAGTTGAGGTTGTCGCGGGTGTTTTCGCTGTACAACACACCCACCGATTGCGCGTGCTGCAGGGAGTCTACGCTACCGACGAGTGGCAGCAAATGGCCCGCATGCACATCATCGGCAATGGCCGGGTTGGCCAGCAGCGTTGTGCCGAGCATCAGCATGATTAAACCCAACTGGATCATCGTCCTCATCGCGCATTTCCTTGAACAGCGTCTCGATGGCGTGATTGTCCGCTTTTCGCGTAAAAACAGAACTTGCGATCCTTGATGGTGACTATCATTTGAACCGATAGTGTCGCCTACCCCGACCGCTATAAAACTATAAGGACCACGCCATGAAGCCCCACCAGAAAACCTTCGACCGCATCCGCGACGCCGTACTGCCGGAGTTTCGCGAGCGGGTCGCCGATTACCTGGTCGATTATGAACACGTGTTGCAGGACGAAGCGGCGGACGCCGAAAAGCGCTATGCCAGCGCCCAGCAACTGCGCGGTTACCTGCGCGGCTTGAACACGACGCGGGTGCTGGGCATGGCGGATTGGGAAGACCTGGACCGGCGCGTGACCCAGGAATGGCAAGAAACCGCTACAGCGCCGGGCGTTGCAGGTTGACCCATTCCTGCACCGATGGCCGCTGCCACTGGTGCCGGGCGTAGGCGACCAGCTCGTCAGGCACGCTGTCACCGCCCAGGATCAAGCGATTGAGCATCACGGCCAAGTCCACGTCAGCAATGGACCACGCGCCGAACAGGTTCGTCGGGTTGCCCGCCAACAGCGCCTGCGCCGCATCGATCAACTTGCGCGCCGCCGCTTGCGCCACGGGCGACAACGGCGGGGCCTTTTGCCCGTAAAACACCACCAAGGTCGAGCGCTCCTGGCGAATCGGCAACAGGTCGCTGCGCAACCACGCCTGGACCTGTCGCGCCCTCGCCCGCTGTCTTGGATCTGCCGGGTACACCGCTGTTTCAGGGTAGGCCTGATCCAGGTACTCACAGATCGCCGAAGACTCCGACAGCGCGAAGTCTCCCTCCACTAACGTCGGTACGCGTTGGGTCATCGACAGCCGGGCAAACTCCGCGGTCTGGTTGTGCGCCGCTTCAAGATCAAGGCTGACGGTCTCGAAGGCCAGGCCCTTTTCCCGCAGGGTGACGAACACCGACATCGCGTAAGGGCTGGTGAACATTGAATCAACGTAAAGGCGCAGCGGGCCATGGCTCATGAGCAATCTCCTGGGGTGAGCCCTCACGCTACGAGATCTGCGCCGATAAAGACAATGCAGGGATTTTATGGGGGCATTCCTGACGGGAATAGCAGCAATGATGGCAAGATCATAGCGATTAGCTACTCTGCGAAATCGGCCCTGCCTTTCGTAGTTCTTCAAGGAATGATCAGCTTATGAAACAAGCAGTTGTCGTCATCCACGGCATCGGCGAACAGCGCCCGATGGACACTTTACGCGGCTTCGTGGAAGCCATGATCCCGACGGACACACCCGGCGGCACTCCGTTCTACTGGAGCAAGCCGGACCGGCTCTCGCGCAATTTCGACCTGCGTGTTCTGAAGTCGTCGGGGCGTACTAGCACGGATTTCTACGAGTATTACTGGGCTCACAAGATGCAAGGCACCAAGGTCGGCCATCTGCTGGGCTGGCTGTGGGATATTTTCAAGCGCCCGCGCCGCGACATTCCCGACGCCATCGTGCCGATCTGGCGCACCACCCGCTGGACGGTGATGGTGCTCCTGCTGCTGGTCGCTACCGGCACCCTGGCCACGGCCTGGGGCCAGTTCGATCACAGCGACAACCCCTTCGCACTGGTTCCACTGCTGGTCGGCGCCATCGGCCTGGGGTTGCGCTATTCCGCGCTGTCCTATTTGGGTGATGCGGCCCGCTACCTCAGCCCCAACCCGCAGAACGTAGTGGTGCGCGAACAGATCCGCGCAGATGGCGTGGAGTTGCTGCGCGCCCTGCACAAAAAGGGCGACTATGACCGCATCATCGTCGTCGGCCACAGCTTGGGCAGTGTGATTGCCTACGATATCGTCGGCTACCTGTGGCATGAACATCACGACCAACTGACCCAAGTCATCCCCAGCAACCGCGAGCTGGCCAGCCGTTATGCCGACCACGCAGCACTGCAACCGGTGATCAAGGAAGCGCTGCCCAACGCCGGCGCGGCCCTCGACGGCAGCCTGGGCCGTACTTTGAGTTTTCGCGAGCAGCAGGCCGAAGCGTTTATCGAGCAGCGCGGCCTGGGCAACCCGTGGCGCATCACCGACCTGGTCACCGTCGGCAGCCCGATGGCGCATGCCAGCCTGCTGCTGGGCCGCAGTGTGAGTGACTTCAAAAAACGCATTGAGCGCCGCGAAGCCCCGGCCTGCCCGCCCACCGAGGACACCAAGGGCTACGGCTACAACGCCCGCCAGCCAGTGATGCTCGGCCAAAAACCGTTCACCCCGCAGTACCTGCATCATGCAGCGGTATTTGCCGTGACGCGCTGGACCAATCTCTACTTCCCGGCGCCCTTCGGCCTGTTTGGTGATGTCGTCGGCGGCCCGGTCAAGCCAGTGATGGGCGCAGGCGTGCTGGACCTGCCGGTAACCGTGGGCAAATGGAAAGGCTGGCTCGCCCGCTCCTGGCTGAGCCACACCCATTACTGGAGCGAGCGCGGCGGCGCCCAGGGCTACCTCGGCACGCTGGGCGAGGATGACAACGCAATCAGCCACGGCCCGCGTCCTTCGGCCACCGAAGCGTTGCGCTGGGCGGTCGACCTCAAGGGCCTGCGGCGCTTTCGTCCAGCGCCCGCCAAGGTACCCCTGGCGCAGGCCGAAGCCTAGCCTGCGAAGCCGCCGGCCTGGAGAAATGCCTGTTCCTGTGGCGTGGTTACCCTGGCCAGCACCGCATTGCGATGGGGGAAACGCCCGAACCGTTGGATGATGTTCGCGTGCTCATTGGCCCAGTGGCGGGTGCTGGCATCTAGGTGCTGATTCAACGCCACCGAACGCTGCTGATCCGCCGGGTCTTCCGAATGCTCAAACGGCAAATAACAGAACGCGCGTAGTTCGGGCTCGACAAGCTGGTCGAGCCCGACCTCGACCATGCGGTGTGCGTACAAACGCGCCAGCGGGTCGGTGGCAAACATATGCGCGGTACCGCGAAACGCATTGCGTGGGTATTGATCCAGCAGGATCAGCAACGCCAGCGCGCCATGGGCTGAACCCAGCCAGCCTTCCAACTCGCGCCGTGCCGCCTGCATGTGGGTCGCGTGAAACCCGTCGCGAAAGGCCGCGTCAAATTCGTCGTCCTTGGCGAACCAGCGCTTGGGCCCGGCCTGCTTCCAGAACTGAATCACCGCCTCGATAGACTGCCCATTCATGCCTGCCATCTTTCTCTCCACTCAACCTGCCTATTTCATTATCGACGCCGACAGAATCGATTAAGTATCTCAACCTGAAGCCTTAACCGCTTCGAAACGACCGCGCCACTGCCCATAGGGTGTACCTGATGATCCACCGTCTTGCCCAGGTTTTCAGTGATTCCAATAGCCATGTGCGTGCCAAACTGTTTGGCATCTACGGGATCTTTATCGCCAGTTGGGCCCTCTCGGTGATGCTGTATCGCTGGAAGGGTTTTGACCGCATCGAGGCCAACCCCAAGTAAGGTTGGCCCCGTCGGTCAGAGGTTTAGATCACGCCAGTTCAGCGCGCAGCTGACGCGCCGCCGCGACCATGTGGATCAGCGCCGCTTCAGTCTCAGGCCAGGCACGGGTCTTCAAACCGCAATCCGGGTTGACCCACAGACGCTCGGCCGGAATCCGTTTGGCCGCTTTGCGCAGCAAGTTAACCATTTGTGCAACATCCGGCACGCGTGGCGAGTGGATGTCGTAGACACCCGGGCCGATTTCGTTCGGGTAAGCGAAGGCTTCGAACGCGTCCAGCAACGCCATGTCCGAGCGCGACGTCTCGATGGTGATGACGTCGGCATCCATGGCCGCAATGGACTCGATCACATCGTTGAACTCGCTGTAGCACATGTGGGTGTGGATCTGGGTTTCATCGCGCACCCCGCAGGCGCACAGACGGAACACTTCGGTCGCCCAGTCCAGGTAGTGCTGCCACTGCGCCTGGCGCAACGGCAGCCCTTCACGGAACGCGGCTTCGTCGATTTGGACGATCTTGATGCCGGCGGCTTCCAGGTCGACCACCTCGTCACGGATGGCCAAGGCCAGTTGACGCGCCTGCACTTCGCGGCTCACGTCTTCCCGTGGGAAAGACCACATCAGCAAGGTCACCGGGCCGGTCAGCATGCCCTTCATGACCTTGCTGGTCAGGCCCTGGGCGTAGCGGATCCACTCCACCGTCATGGCTTTGGGGCGGCTCAGGTCGCCGAAGATCACCGCCGGTTTCACGCAGCGCGAACCGTAGCTCTGGACCCAGCCGAAGCGGGTGAACACGTAGCCGTCCAGTTGCTCGGCGAAGTATTCAACCATGTCGTTGCGCTCGGCTTCACCGTGCACCAGCACATCCAGGCCCAGGTTTTCCTGCACTTCAACGGCGTGTTTGATCTCGCTGTGCATGGCTTCGACGTATTCGGCTTCACTCAGCTTGCCGGTTTTGAAGGACTGGCGCGCCAGGCGGATCGAGGCGGTTTGCGGGAATGAACCGATGGTGGTGGTCGGGAACAGCGGCAGGTTCAGGCCGGCACGCTGTTTGTCGATACGCTGCGCGAACAGCGACTGGCGCTGTGTGTCCTTGGCGGTGATTGCCGCCACACGGGCTTGCACGGCCGGCTTGTGAATGCGTGGCGAAGCGGCCCGGGCCGCTTGTACCGCGCGGCTTTGCGCCAGGGCGGCGAGCACGTTCGGTGCTTCGGGCTCAGTGACAGCCTGGGCCAGCACCGCGACTTCCGAGCACTTCTGCAGGGCGAACGCCAACCAGCTTTTCAGTTCGGCATCCAGCGTGTCTTCACGGTTCAAGTCAACCGGGCTGTGCAGCAGCGAGCAGGACGGTGCCACCCACAGGCGATCACCCAATTTCTCATGCGCATGTTGCAAAGTCGCCAGGGCCTTTTCCAGGTCGCAACGCCAGACGTTACGGCCGTTGACGACCCCCAACGACAACACTTTATAAGCCGGCAAGCGGTCGAGGATCGTCGGGTATTGGTCCGGCGCACGCACCAGGTCGATGTGCAGGCCGTCGACCGGCAGGTTAGCGGCCAGGCCCAGGTTCTCTTCGAGGCCGCCGAAGTAAGTGGCCACCAGCTTTTTCAGCGGGTCACGCTGGATCAGGTTGTAGGCACGCTCAAAAGCGTTTTTCCACGCTTGTGGCAGGTCCAGCACCAGGATTGGCTCGTCAATCTGCACCCACTCAACGCCCAGGTCAGCCAGGCGCTGGAAGATCTGGCCGTACAGCGGCAGCAGGCGCTCGAGCAGGTCGAGCTTGTCGAAGTCGCCGCCCTTGGCCTTGCCCAGCCACAGGTAAGTCAGCGGGCCGATGACGACCGGCTTGACGGTGTGGCCCAGGTCACGGGCTTCCTGCACTTCTTCGAACAACTCATCCCAACCCAGGTGGAACTGCTGGTCGGCGCTGAATTCGGGTACCAGATAGTGGTAGTTGGTGTCGAACCACTTGGTCATTTCCTGGGCGTGGGCACCGCCGCAGCAGCTGTCACTGACGCCACGGGCCATGCCGAACAGGGTGTGCAACGTGGCTTTGCCATCCGCCGGGCGGAAACGCTCAGGGATCACGCCGAACATCAGCGAATGGGTCAGTACCTGGTCGTACCAGGCGAAGTCACCGGCGGGCAGCAATTCGATACCGGCCTTTTTCTGCAGGTCCCAGTGGGTCTTGCGCAGGTCACGGCCGACGGCACGCAGGCCCGCTTCGTCGAGTTCACCCTTCCAAAACGCTTCCTGCGCTTTTTTCAGTTCACGATCGCGTCCAATGCGCGGAAATCCAAGGGAATGAGCGACTGCCATGACATACAACTCCAACGTAGGTATTTATGGCAGCCATTGTCGACAGATGCTGATAGTGAGACAAACTCATTTTATTTCAGACGAACACAAGATTTGCTCATGTTGAAATCAGGTGCAGGTAAAACGCGTGAAACATGAAATACGCACACACGGCCAGTGCTATCCCCATGCAGCGGTTAAAGACGGTAAACGCCGACGTCCCGCTGATTCGCCGCCCCAGCACCGCCCCAAGCAACGCGTAGACCCAAGGCGCGCCGAACGCACCGCACGCCAGTAATGCCGACACTCCAGCAATGGACGCACCGCTGATATGCGCCGCCGGCAACATCACGCTGGTGATCGGCAGTACCGCCATGATGCCTTTGGGATTCAGCAACTGAATCACCAGGCCGTTCCAGAACGTGAGGGTTTTACCCGGCTCACGTGAAGCGTCCTCGACAACCGTGCGCGCGGTGAACACCTGATAGGCCAGATACAGTGTGTAAACGCCGCCGACCAGCGAGATATACGGTAATGCCGCTTGGGAAATGATCGCCTCGCCGGTGTAACCAAACAGTACGAACAGCAACAGCATCGCGCAGCCTACGCCGATGAAGAAACCGGTGGAGCGGCGGAATTTGCCGGTGAGCCCGGCATTCAGGCCCATGAAATTTACCGGACCCGGGCTGTACATGACGCTGAAGGCGTAGAGAAAGATGTCCATGGAAAACCTGCCGTAGAAGAAGTGCGGCGAGTCTACCGAGGCGGTTTGCGCTGAATCTTGTACGTTTGTGGTTCACTGCTGCGCCTGTCGTGCAAACCACTCCATGACCATTGCACAACCGGGGTGAGACGCCGCCATGGGTTGCAGGCACAGCGCATACACCCCACCGGTCTCCAGAGGTTCGCCCAACGGCACCACCAGCACACCCCGCTCGATGGATTCGACGGCCAGGGTCAGGTCGGTCATCGCCACACCCAACCCACGGACGGCGGCGTCCAGCGCCAGTTCATCGAGGTTGAACGGAATATGGCGGTATTCCTCCAGCGCGCCCGCACCGTTGGCGGCCAGCCACACGCGCCAATCCTGCTTGTCCACCGAACGGTGCAGCAGCGCCATGTGGCGCAGGTCGTCCAGTGTGGTCAGCGGCCCCAGCCCGGGAGCGCACACCGGCACCAGTTTTTCCTCGAACAACGTCAGGCACGCCGGATCGTTCGGCGGCTGGGGCAGGTATTGGATGTAAGCATCACTATCGCCGGCAGGCTCGACCGCTTCGGTGGCGACGGTCTCGATGGCCAGCGAAATGTCCGGGTGCAGCCGGTAGAAATCACTCAGCTTCGGCAGCAGCCAACGCACCGCCAACGACACATGCAGGCGAATCCGAAACGGGCGTTTCTGCGGGGAGATCCGGTCCTCCAGCACCTTGAGCTGCGCGAGGATACTGCGCGCACATGCCAGCACTTGCTCGCCTTCGACAGTAACGCGCAGGCTGCGACTGGTGCGGGTGAACAGCGCCACGCCGAAATGGCTTTCCAATTGCTGGATTTGGCGACTGACCGCGCTTTGGGTCAGGCACAGCGTATACGCGGCCTGAGTGAAGCTGGCGCTGTCACTGACTTCCACCAGCGCCTGCAGGCCTTGCAAGGACGGCACGTGACGAATCTTATCCATGCGTTTTCCGAATAACTGGATGATTTTATAACGTTGGTTGTATCACCCAACCCCCTATAAATTCTAGCCATCGACTTAAATCATCCATGCAATCAACGCATGCAGCCGAGGCAAACGTGGACAATACCTGTGGCTGGATAGCCCAAACCGACCCCCTACCCGCCCGCGACGCCTTGAAGGGCGCACAACAGGCCGATTGGCTGGTGATCGGCGCCGGCATCACCGGGCTGTGTGCCGCCCACAGCCTCGCGGCCCTGCACCCTGAAGCACGCATCGTGATCGTCGACCGTCAATACGCCGCCCAAGGTGCCTCGGCGCGGAACTCGGGGTTTGTGGTGGCCCATGAACACCCGGCTGAAAACGAGTTGTTGGGCCGCCCAGGGTTCGCAGGATTCGAGGTGGACACTGCCATCTCTCGGGCCGCCAGCGACGAGGTGCACCAGCGCATCACTCGCCATGGCATCGACTGCGACTTTCGCGACAATGGCTACTTCTTTGCCGTGCATGACGCCGACAAACTCAACCAGGTCGACGACAAACTTGCCACCCTGCGCGCCCTCGGTGCCTCTGCGCAATTTCTGCAAGGCGACGCACTGCACCAGAAGCTCGGCACCGCGCATTACCAGGCCGGAATCTGGTGCGGCAACGGCAACGCCCTGCTGCAACCGGCCAAATATGTGAAAGGTTTGCTGGCGGCGTTACCTGCATCGGTCAGTCTGTTTGAAAACACCGATATCACCGGTATGGAACGCATGAGCAACGGCGCCATTCGCGCGACCAGCCGGGCCGGGAGTATCGAAGCACGGCATGTGCTGGTGTGCCTGAACGCCTTTATCCCCCGCGTCGGCCTGGACCACAGCGCCACCTTCCCCATGGAACTGAGCGCGAGCCTCACCCGCCCGCTGACGGAAAAAGAATGCGCCGCCGAACCCTGGGGCGTGCTGTCAACGCGGCCACTCGGCGCCACCGTGCGTTTGACGCCGGACCGGCGCGTGATGATCCGCAACACGGCCGAGTACCGCACGCGTGACCTGGCCAACGGCGACTTACTGCAACGGCGCCACCACCACGTGCGTGGCTTGCAACGACGCTTCCCGGGGCTCACCGAGCAAGACATCCACTACACCTGGACCGGCCACCTCAGTGCGTCACGGTCCGGCCAGCCTTACTTCGCCAAGGTCGAAAACAACCTGTTTGCCATCGCCGGCTGTAACGGTTCCGGCGTGGCGCGCGGCACGTTGTGGGGGCGACTGATGGCGGAGTGGGCATCGGGCGCAAGCTCACCCTTGCTGCAATCGGTCATACAGCGTGCGCAGCCCGGCTGGCTGCCGCCCCGCCCGCTGTTTGACCTCGGTGCCCTGCTACGCATGCGTATTGAAGCGGTACGTGCCCGTTCCGAAATCTAAAACAAAAAAGGTGAATGCAATGCACATCAAGCAATTGTCCGTGGCCGTGATGCTCGGTGCGTTTTCGGCGGCCGGCTACGCCGCCGAAGAGGTCAATATCTCCAACTGGAACGGCTATATCGCCGACGACACCCTCACCCGCTTCACCCAGGCCACCGGTATCAAGGCCACCTACGACATTCATGACAGCAACGAAGTGCTCGAATCCAAGTTGATGACCGGCAACACCGGCTATGACGTGGTCAGCCCTTCCAACCATTTCCTGTCGAGGTTGATCAAGGCCGCAGCGATACAGAAGCTGGACCGCAGCCAGTTACCCAACTGGAAAAACCTCGACCCGCTGCTGATGAAAAAACTTGAGGTCAACGACCCGGGCAACCAGTACGGTTTCCCGTATATGTGGGGCACCGCCGGCATCGGCTACAACGTCGAGAAGATCAAGGCGATCTTTGGCAACACCGACGTCACCCACTCGTGGAAGATGTTTTTTGATGTCGACACGATCAAAAAACTCAGCACCTGCGGGGTAGCGATCATCGACAACCCCACGCAGATACTGCCCATCACCCTCAACTATCTCGGGCTGCCCCACCACAGCCATGAACCCGGCGACTATAAACAGGCCGAGCAGGCATTGTTGAAGATCCGGCCTTATATCCAGTACTTCCACGCCTCCAAGTACATCAGCGACCTGGCCAACGGCAATATCTGCGCGGTGATCGGTTTCAACGGCGACATCGTGCAAGCGGCCACCAGCGCGAAGGAAGCCAAAAACGGTATCGAGATCGCCTACTCCATCCCTGAAGAAGGCTCGACGCTCTGGATGGACATGGTGGTGATGCCCAAAGCCGCCCCCCATGAAAAGAACGCCTACACTTATATGAATTATCTGCTCGACCCCAAGGTGATCGCCAACATCAGCAACAGCATCCACTACGCCAACCCCAATAGCGCGGCAGATGAATTTCTGACGCCTGCGGTGAAGCAGGACCTGGCGATCTATCCGCCGAAAGGTGTGATGGACAAGTTGTTTATCGTCGAAGACTTGCCCCCGGCGATTGCACGATTGGCTACGCGTTTGTGGACCAAATTGAAGACCAACACATAAGCGCATCCACCGCTGGTCGTAACCCTTGCATTGGGCATAACATGAGTCAAAACAAACACTAAAAAATGAGCCCCCATGATCAAAGCCAGCCTGCGCAGTCATCTGACCCTTTGGTTTGCCGGCTTGTCATTGCTCACGCTGCTCAGCGTGGGCTTCTATGTCGGTCAAATCGCCACAGAGCAGATGAAGCAGGCCAGTGGCAATACGCTGCTCAGCACGGCCCGATCCACAGCGGCGCTGCTGGCCGTGCAATTGCATGATCGTCAACTGGAAGTGTCCTTGTTGAGCAAGGCACCGATCATGCGCAGGGGCAACCTGGACGCGCCGGATATCCTGACCTTGATGGAGCTGCGCACCCAATCGCGCGCGGAGTATGCGTGGATGGGCGTTGCCGACGCCGACGGGCGTGTGCGACAGGCGGTCAACGGGCTGCTGGTCAATCAATCGGTGCAACAGCGGCCGTGGTTTCAGGCAGGCATGCACGCCGAGTACACCGGCGACCCCCACGAAGCCGTCTTGCTCGCCAAGCTGCTACCCGGTGCTGCGAATGGCGAGCCGCTGCGCTTTATCGATTTCGCTGCGCCGATTCGCAATGCTGAAGGTGAAACGATAGCCGTGCTGGGCGCCCATGCTCACTGGAACTGGGTTACCCAGATTGTCGATTCCGCCGTGATGCAAAAGGATGCTATCCCCAAGGTAGAGGCGCTGATTGTCGATTTTGACGGCAGGGTGCTTTACCCGGAATTGCTCGCAGGCGAACACATGCCGCCCGACCAATTGAGCACGCCCTCCGGCTGGTCCACGGGCAATGGCTACGTCACTGCCTCGGTGGCAGTCCCAAGCCCGTCGAATGCCAAAATGACCTGGTACATCATGGTGCGCCAACCGTTGGACGTCGCACTGCAACCGGCGCGCACCCTGCTCTACAAATTGCTGCTACTGGGGTTACTCGCAGCAATTATCTTCGTACTTGCCGCTTACTACATCGCATCATCACTCAGCCGTCCCATCGAACGCCTGGCCAAGTCAGCCAAGCAAGTGCAGGACCAACAGCCCGGCGCCGTCTTCCCGCAGGAACATTCGGTGCTGGAAATCGCCCAACTGGGCCGGTCCATCAGCAGCATGACCCAATCGCTGCTCGCCAAAGAGCGCGAACTGCAGGAAGCCAATGCCTCCCTGGAGGCCACGGTCGCCCAGCGCACCGCCGACCTCACCCAAGCCAATGCCGACCTCTTGAGCCTGGCAACACACGACGCGCTCACCGGCGTCTACAACCGCCGCCGCTTCGATGAGAAACTCGCCGAGAACAGCCTGCTGTTCCAACGCACCGGCCGCACCTTCGCCCTGCTGCTGATCGACGCAGACTACTTCAAGCGCGTCAACGACACCTACGGCCACGCGGTAGGCGATGACGTGTTATGCCAACTGGCGACGCTGATCGAGAGCAACACCCGCGCCACCGACTTTGTCGCGCGCTACGGCGGTGAAGAATTCGCGGTATTGCTGCCGGAAGTTGAAGAGCCCGACAGCCCGGACGTCGTCGCCGAGAAAATCCGGGCCGCCGTGGCTGCGGCGAAATTTCCGACGGTGGGCGATGTCACCGTGAGTATTGGCGTGAGCATCGCCCAGCCTTCGGACCGGGATTCTTTAGCCCTGCTCAAGCGCGCGGATATGCAGCTGTATGAGGCCAAGGCTGCGGGCAGAAATCGGGTGGTGTGAACGAGGCGAATCAATCCAGCCTGGCGAGCGGGCTTGCCACAACAGCGGTTGATTCACCACAGTCTCTACGCGCGAAAATAGCCTGTGGCGCGACTTATTGGGAGATACAACACATGGATGCAGTGACTCAAGGCAGTTGCCTGTGCGGCGCTATCAGTTTTCAGGTTTCAACTCCATTAAAAGCCGCCACCCATTGCCACTGCAAAAAATGCCAGAAAGGGCATGGTGCTGCATTCGCCACGTACGCGAGCGCCCCCAAGTCAGCTGTGAGTATCAACGCCCCGTCGGATGCGCTTCGAAGCTATGAATCATCACAGGGCGTGACTCGCCAATTCTGCTCCCAGTGCGGATCATCGTTGTTCTGGTCTGACGCAAAAGGGCTTTACCCAGAGTGGATTTCGATTGCACTGGGCACACTCGACACCCCTTTTGTGGCGCGAAAGCAGATGCACAGTTGCATTGAGTCCAAGGCCGCCTGGTTTAGCGGGGAGTCTTGATGATGCTGACCAGCGAAGACGTTGCGATACGCAAGCTGGAGGAGCTCCCCGAACAGATCCGCGTACTGGAAGCGCAGGCCGTTGCCGAAGGGTTCCGGTTCCTGACGCGGCTTATCACCGAATGGGAAAACCGCTCCAATCGATTTGATCAACCCGGTGAGTGCCTGTTGGGCGTCTTTCGTCACGGCCAGTTGATTGCCGTCGGCGGCATGTCCTGCGACCCATACGCCGGCCCGGGAATCGGTCGACTGCGCCGGGTATACGTGGCGCCCGCGATGCGCGGCCGTCGTATCGCAAAGACCTTGGTAGAACAGCTACTGGAAAACGCAGCGGTTCATTTTCAGGCCGTGCGCCTGTTCACCGATACACCACAGGCCGCGAACTTTTACCTGCGCTGCGATTTTCAACCCATCGAGGATGACAAGGCGACGCACGTAAAGTCACTCACGCCCTTGAAAGCACGCGCCTCAAAAGAGCCTTGAGGCGCGGTGCGTCTGCCACCTACATCAACGGAATCGAATAGCTCACAAACACCCGATTCTGATCCTGGTCGCGCGCCACGTCGCTGCGCGACATACCATTGCGCCAGCCGAACCCGACGTTCTTGAATGTACCGCTCTGCACCACGTAATCCAGGGAGATATCCCGCTCCCACTCGCTGGCATTGTTGCCGGTGGTAGTGAGGATATGGTCGCCCTTCAAATACATCACCGACGCCTTCAGGCCTGGCAGGCCCAGCGCGACGAAGTCGTAGGCATATTGCGCGAAGGCAGTACGCTCACCGGCCTGGATGAAGGTCTGCACCGTACGGTCGGTGTACAGGTACAGGCTGGAGCCACCCTCCCCTTTGTTCACCAGGCCACCCTGGTTGAGTTGGGCGAAGTTGCTGTCGTCGGAGACTTGCTGGTAACCGGCGGTGATCGCATGGGGCCCCAAGGAGTAAATGAAGGCGGCACTCCAGGTGTTGTTGTCGATTTCGCCGTCGCCATTCTTGGTATAGCCGCCGAACTTATAACCTTCGGCGCGCCCGGCAGCGCTGCTGTTTTTGCCGTCGGAGGTGGTCTTGAAGTAACGCAGGTCGGTTTTCAGTGAGCCGTAGTCGCCCAGCGGCAACACATGGATCAAACCGGCGAAGTGCTGTTGGTAATAGTCTTCGAGGTTGGCGTAGTAATACTGGACCAGCAGGTCCTTGTTCACTTGGTAGTCGGCACCGGCGTAGTTGAATTTATTGCTTTCCCGGGTGCCGCCCGCCGCTGCCAGGCCGCTGCTGTCGCTGGAGCCACGGCCGGTGGTGTGTTGCAGTTGACCGCCGATCAGGGTCAGGTTGTCGATGTCTTTACTGGTGACCTGCCCGCCTTCGAAGGATTGCGGTAACAGGCGGCCATCGTTGCTCACCAGGATCGGCAGGTTCGGCCGCAGGTAGCCGTAGCGCAACTCGGTCTTGGCGAAACGCGCCTTGGCCGTCGCGCCAGCACGTGCCCAGCTGTCCGCCGCTTTGCCGTCATCGTTGGGGATCATCGAGCTGCCCACGTGGCGGCCGGCACCGCTGTCGAGGGTCACGCCGAGCATGCCGACGGCGTCAAGTCCAAAACCGACGGTGCCTTCGGTAAAGCCCGACTGGTAGTTGAGGATAAACGCCTGGCCCCACTCTTCGGTCTTCGACGGGGCGGCGGCGCCGTCACGGTTGTCGTTATTGAAGTAGAAGTTGCGCATGCTCAAGTTGGCTTTACTGTCGCTCAGGAAATCAGCGCTCGCCAAAGGGCTCAGGGCAATGCCCAGGCCGCCGGTCAATACGCTTAATACATTCAACGTGGCTTTCATCAGGACGAACTCCGGCGCGGAATCCAGGTTCCGGGCGCAAAAAGAAGGCAGCAGGAAGCACGCGGCCCCTCTTGAGTGGGCCGGTGCACTAACGAGCGTTTAAGTACTTAGTTGAGTGAAGTGAACCTCCGTAAAACCTCAGTCAATCAATCCATGAGCGTCATAAAACGGATACGGCCCCGGGTAATCCCCGAACACGCCGTTGTGGCTGATCAACCCCTGCTGTTCATCCCAGCGGTGCAGCAGGTAACCCGCCGGCTCCAGGTTGAAATGCGCGGGCGCGGCGTCTTGCAGGTCGAGCACGATCTGGTGGGAAGTGCCGGGGCACACGCAACTCAAGCTACCGCCGAAACGCCGTTGCATGGGCCGATGTAAATGCCCGCACAACAGGCGCTCCACCTGAGGGTGGCGGGCAACGACGCGCTCCAAAGCGGCGGCGTTGATAAAGGCTTCGCGGTCCATATGGCCAATGCCGCTGATAAACGGCGGGTGGTGCAGGATCAGCAAGGTCGGTGCAGCGGGGCGCAGCGCCAACTGTTCGTCGAGCCACTGCAACTGACTGTCCAGCAACTGGCCGCCATGGCCACCGGGAATGGTCGAGTCGAGGCCGATCAGACGCAGCGGATGCTCGTCCACTACCCAATCCAAAGGGCCCTCTGCCGAGGCGGGTAAATAAGCGTGATCGCGGAAGGCATCCAGCAACGGACCGCGCGTGTCATGGTTGCCGGGCACCAGGTAGCAAGGCATCTGCAGGCGTGCCAGCTCAGGGTGCAGCACGGCGTATTCGTCGGCGCGACCGAAGTCCACCAGGTCGCCGCTGACCACCACAATATCGGGCCTGGGGTAGCTGGCGTTCAGATGATCGACGGCACGGCGCAGCGCGCCCAGGGTATCGACAACGCCATAGGTCAAGCGATTGCCGGCTTTAAGGTGCAAATCGCTGATCTGCGCAACAAGAAACGGACGGTTCAAAATAAGCTCTCACGCATTCAGGGTGAACAACATGTGCGGCGCAATGGCCAGGGCAATCGGCGCGCCGACGCTGTGCAACTGGTTGTCGTTGCTGTCCACCAGCAACGGTTGTGGGCCGCCGACATCCACCAACAGGCGGCTTTGCGCCCCCTGGAAGAACTGCGCCAACAGGTGGCCGTGCAAGTGCCCCTCGCCCTCCATCACGCGCAGGTGTTCGGGGCGGCAGTACACGGTGCCGGGGCGGTCGGCGGCGTGCCACGGCAGTTCACCGCCGCAGACTTTCAGGCCATGGGCGGTGCGGTCGAGTACCACGAAGGCATTGAGATTGCCGACAAAACCGGCGACGAAGGCGTTGGCCGGTTGCTGATAGATCTGCCGTGGGCTGGCCAACTGCGCTACACGCCCCTGCTCCATCACCAGGATGCGATCGCCCAGGGCCATGGCTTCGCCCTGATCGTGGGTGACAAATACCGAGGTGATGCCGAGCCCGCGGAGCAGTTGGTCCAGCTCACTGCGCAGCCGCTCGCGCAATTGCGCATCGAGGGCGGCCAGGGGTTCATCCAGCAATAGCACTTTAGGCCGCGGAGCCAGGGCACGAGCCAGGGCCACGCGCTGACGCTGCCCCCCCGAGAGTTCATGGATGCTGCGCTTGCCGTGGTGCTGCAAGCCCACCAGTTCCAGCAACTCTTCACAGCGCTTGTTGCGCGCCGGCGCCGACACACCGCGAATCTTCAAGCCGTAGACGATGTTGCCGGCCACATCCAGGTTAGGAAACAGCGCGTAGTTCTGGAACACCATGCCCACATCGCGACGCTCGATGGGCAGGCGGGTGACGTCTTGATCGCCGAAAAACACCTGGCCCACGTCCGGGCGCTCCAGGCCGGCAATCAGGCGCAGGGTCGTGGTTTTGCCACAGCCGGACGGGCCGAGAATGGCCAGGGTTTCACCGCCCTCGACAGTCAAATTCAAGTCATGCACGGCCACGGTGCCGTCGGCGAATGCCTTGCGACAGCCCTGCAACCGGATAGTGATAGCGGTCATCGACGCTCTCCACGGGACAAACGAGCACTGATGGCCTGCAGCGCAATCAGCAGCGGCACGATCATCAGCAAAAAAATAAGGGTGTAGGCGCTGGCGATTTCCAGGCGGGCCGAGGCGTAGCTGTCGGCCAGGCCTACGGGCAGCGTTTTGGTCATGGGTGTATGCAGCATCCACGTCAGGTTGAATTCACCCAGGCTCAGGGTCACCACCATCAGCACGCCGGCGAGAATCCCCGCCCGGCAGTTCGGTACTACCACGCTGAAGAAGCGCTTGATCGGCCCTGCGCCGAGGCTCGCCGCCGCCTCCTCCAGCACCGGCAGTTGCTGGCGTTGCATCACGGCCATCACCGGGCGCACCAGAAACGGCAAGGTGAACAGCACGTGGCCGACGAGGATGAACAGCCAACTGCTGCGAAATGTGCCGAACTGGCCGTAGGTCAGCAGCAACGCCAACGCACTGGCCAACCCCGGCATTGCCACCGGCAGCACCATCAGCTCTTCGAAGGCGCGACTGAAGCGGTTGTTCAGCCGCACCAGGGCATATGCCGCAGGTACGCCGATCACGCAGACGCACACCGCGCAGGCCAGGGCCAATTGCAGTGACAGCCACACGGTCGGCGAATAGGCCTGCCACACCTGGATCAGCCAGTCGAAGGTCAACCCACTGGACAGACCTACAAAGAAGTTGCGGGTCAACCCGGCCAACAATGACATCACCACCGGCACCAACATGAAGGCGCACACCAGCAGGGTAAACAGCAGTTGAATCACAAACAGCGAAGAGCGCTTCACAGGACTGTCCCCGCGTTTTTCACCAGCCGCCGTGTCAACAGCAACACGGCCCAGGTCACCGCCCCCAGCACCACTGACAGCGCAGCGGCGACGGCAAAGTTGGCGTAGTTGGTGAACACGTTGTAGATCGCCACCGGGGTGACGTTCAGTCGCGTGCCCAAGGTAAAGGCTGTACCAAATGCGCCCATTGAGGTGGCAAAGCAGATCGCCCCGCAGGAGGCCAGCGCGGGTGCCAGGCCCGGCACGATGACGTCGCACACCACGCGCCAATGGCCTGCCCCCAATGAATGAGCGGCTTCTTCGAGGCTACGGTCGAGGCTTTCGCACGCCGCCATCACCGTGAGAATCACCCGTGGAATCGAGAAGTACAGGTAGCCCACGAACAGCCCGGCCAACGAATACGCAAAGATCCAGCGCTCACCGGTCAATTGCAGGCCCAGGGCCGCAAACAGGCCTTGGCGCCCGGCCAACAGGATCACCAGAAAGCCCACCACCACCCCGGGAAACGCCAGCGGAAAGGTCAAGAGCGCCACCAGCGCCGAGCGCCCGAAGAACTGCTGACGCGCAAGAAAGACGCCGCTGATGCCGCCGATCAGTAACGCGACCAACGTCACCACCAGCGCAAGGATCACGGTTTGCCCCAGGCTGCCCAGGTACTGCGCACTGCTGAGCACCTGCCAATAACCGCTGCCTTGGCTGTCGCGGCTTTGCGCGCCGAGCACCACCAGGTGCGCCAGCGGCAACAGCCAGAACGCGAGCAGCACCGCAAAGGCCGGGGCCAATGCCCAGGCGGCGTGTTTTGCCGATGCGGCCACTTACTTGACCTCGTTCAGGTAACGGGCGGCGAAGGCTTCCTGCACAGCGGCCATTTTTTCGTAATCGACCACGCCGGCACGCGCGTAGTCGCTGTCCGGCAGGAACTGCGCGGCCACATCGGCCGGCATTTTCATCGGCCGTACAGGGCGCAGGTAGGCCTTGGCCCAGAGCGCCTGGCCTGCGTCGGACAGCACGAAGTCGAGGACCTTTTCGGCATTCGCGCGATGCGGCGCGTTAGCCACCAGGCTCATCACGTACGGCACGCTGATGCTGCCCTCCTTGGGGATCACAAAGGCGACATTGGCGTTGTCCTTGTAACGCGCGCGGTAGGCGTTGAAGTCGTAGTCCACCAGGATAGGCAGCTCGCCGGACAGCACCCGCGCATAAGCCGTCTGCTTGGGCACGATGGGCGCGTTTTTCGCGAGCTTCTGGAAGTAGTCGATGGCTGGGGCGAAGTTATCCAGGTCGCCGCCCAGCGCGCGGTTGATCGCCACGGCGGAGACGTAGCCCACAAACGCACTGGACGGGTCCAGGTAACCGACCATGCCTTTGTACTCAGGTTTGAGCAGGTCGGCCCAGCCTTGCGGCACGGGCAAGCCGCCCAGCGCGTCGACGTTGACCATGATGCCCAAGGTGCCGGAGTGAATCGCAAACCAGTGGCCGGCCGGGTCCTTCAACCCGGCCGGGATCTGCTCCCAGCCTTTGGGTGTGTAGGTGTCGACCACCTGGGCTTTTTGCGCCTGCAGGCCGAAGGTCACGCCGTAATACACCACGTCCGCCACCGGCGCGGCCTTCTCGGCCACCAACTGCGCCAGGGACTGGCCGGAGTTCTTGTTGTCCAGCGGCACTTGCACGCCGGTGCTGGCGGCGATGGCCTTGAGTTGGCTGCCCCAGTCCGCCCAGTCGGGCGGGCAGTTGTAGCAAATCGCGGTTTCGGCGGCGTGGGCCAGGCTGGCCGCGCCGCACAGCAGCAAGGCTGCCAAGGTTTTACTGAACGCGCGCATCAAGCGTCTCCTCATGGGGTTGAGTGCTTTCGCCGGGCCGGATATGGCAAGGCAGGCAATGGGAAATCGGGGAGTTACCGGCGATCTGCGCCAGCAGTTGATCAATCACGGTGCTGGCGAGCAGCGCGATGGGTTGCACCACGCTGCACAGGGTCGGGTGCATCTGGGTGCCAAGCGATATGCCATCAAAGCCCATGACCGAGAGTTGCTCAGGCACATTCCAGGCGTTGCGGCGCAATTCGGCGATCAGGCTGATGGCAAGAAAATCGTTGGAGCACACCAGCGCGGTCGGTGCCTGGGGGCCTTGCAGAAAGGGCTCGATGGCCGCGAACTCGGCCTGGGTGTGGGCCGGCATCTCGATGACCGGGCGGCTGTCGAGCCCGTACGCTTTCATCGCGTCGCAATAACCGGCGTAACGCAGGCGAGCGCGATCAGACTGCAATGCGGGGCCGGCGACCATGCTGATGCGTCGGTGCCCCGCTTCCAGCAAATAACGCGTGGCCAGGGCCATACCCGCGCGGTTATCGACCGACACCGCGCTGTACCCGGGATTGCTCGGTTGGTGATACGCCAGCACGAACGGCGTTTGTTCGGTGGCGAGGCTGTTGAGCACGCTGTTGCTTTCGGCGTCGGTCACCGTCAGCACCAGGCCGTCGACGCGTTGGCGCAACAACTCTTCCACCACCACGCTTTCGCGTTCGCTGCTGTAGTCGGTGGTCGCCAGCAACAGGCTGTAGCCGCGCAACCGTGCCGCACGCTCCATGGCCTGGAACTGTTCGGCGAACACCGGGTTGAGCAGGTTGGGCACCACTACGCCAATCAGCTGGGTGGTTTGCAGGCGCAATTGGCGGCCGAGCAAATTGGGCCGAAAGCCCAGCTCACGAGCGGCGGCGAACACTTGCTCACGGGTGGCCGGGCGCACCTGGTCGGGTGAGGCAAAGGTGCGGGCGGCGGTGGCGCGGGATACGCCAGCCAACCGTGCAACGTCTTTCAAGTCAGTCATTGTCACTCGCTTGAGATCGATCTCATTGGCGAGGACAGTAGCGAGGGAATGTGGCAGGAAGGTGGTGGGCAGATGACGGTTTGATGTCAGTGCTGTCCGCTTCAGTTGAGGCGGCTTTTAACCGAGAGTGTTCATTAACGATGCACCCACCTCACTTCTCACCCTCATCGAGTGTTTGAAATCACACCCCGCATGTATTGATTTAAATCGCGAAAATCCTGAACCTTCCAGGCAAAGGGCGAGAGCTTTACTCCGTTCTCTTGCAACGTCCTTGGAATCAAGTCTCCATTGGGACGAAGTATTATCGATGACACAATAACGCCCGGATAATCGTTGAGCCGTTTCTTGAAAGCAGACGTTGTAAGGTCAGGTGTAGGCGGATTGCTCTTATGCGCCAAGGGCCCTGTTCCCTTGAGGTCTGTTCCGTGGCACATCACACACCGCTGCGAATAGAGGTTTTTACCATTGGTGTTATCTGCGGCGGAGGGTGAAGTTTGAATGAGCGATAACATGCCCAGCGACGCGATGAGTACTATTTTTGTTTTCATGTTTTATGGGGCCTTGTTGTAAAAATAAGCGCTGAACCAAGGGCAAAAGCCGCAAGGCTATTGCAACACTTAATATCCTCGATAACGTTTGAACTGCGGCTCCCAGGCGCTGACTTCGCGGGACGTGACGTTCAACTCAAACGGTGTTTCGCCTGGCCTGCCCAGCGCGAAAACAAAACTCTAAGCTATTGATTCAAATCAGAAATAACTTTTAAGCTGGTGAGAGATCCGTCATTCTCCATTGCGTTGCCCTTGCTGGCAAGGATCGCCCAGAGAGGCTTATGAGCAATCTCGGCTCAACGTGATGTGTGCGCTTCATCAAGGCAGTTGCGCTCACCGTCGGTCGGTGTCATACCCCTGGACAGTCATATTCAGGCGCTATCCTTGGAAACCCGGCGCGCAAAATCCGCCCGCTAACCTTTCGATTCGATCCAAGTGCGGGCACAATGCGTGTCCTTTTTTGGCAGGCACCGCCGCAGGCTCTCAAAAATGATCAAAACGCCGTACTACCTCATCGATAAACAGAAGCTTCTGGTCAACATGCAGAAGATTGCTTACGTGCGCGAACAGTCCGGCGCCAAGGCCCTGCTGGCGCTCAAGTGCTTTGCCACCTGGTCGGTGTTCGACTTGATGCAGGAATACATGGACGGCACCACCTCGTCGTCGCTGTACGAGTTGAAGCTCGGCCGCCAGAAGTTCGAAGGCGAGGCGCACGCCTACAGCGTGGCCTGGGCCGACGATGAAATCGAGGAGATGCTGGATAACTGCGACAAGATCATCTTCAACTCCATCAGCCAGCTGCAGCGCTTTGCCGAGCGTTCCGAAGGCAAGACCCGCGGCCTGCGTGTGAACCCGCAGGTGAGCAGTTCCGACTACCTGCTGGCCGACCCGGCGCGCCCGTTCAGCCGTCTGGGCGAATGGGACCCGGTGAAGATCGAAGGCGTCATCGAGCAGATCTCCGGCTTCATGTTCCACAACAACTGCGAGAACGGTGACTTCAACCTGTTCGACCAGATGCTCAACACCATCGAAGAACGCTTCGGCGCGCTCCTGCACAAGGTCAACTGGGTCAGCCTCGGCGGCGGCATCCACTTCACCGGTGAAGGCTATGCCATCGACGCCTTCTGCCAGCGCCTCAAGGCGTTCTCGCAGAAGTACGACGTGCAGGTGTACCTGGAACCCGGCGAAGCGGCGATCACCAACAGCGCCTCGCTGGAAGTGACCGTGCTCGACACCCTCTACAACGGCAAGAACCTCGCCGTGGTAGACAGCTCCATCGAAGCCCACCTGCTGGACCTGCTGATCTACCGCCTCAACGCCAAGCTGGCGCCGAGCGAGGGTGAACACACCGTCATGGTGTGCGGCAAATCCTGCCTGGCCGGGGACATCTTCGGCGAGTATCAATTTGATCGTCCGCTGGCCATCGGCGATCGGCTGTCGTTCATCGACACCGCAGGCTACACCATGGTCAAGAAAAACTGGTTCAACGGCCTGAAAATGCCGTCCATCGTAGTGAAACAACTCGACGGTACAGTCGAGGTGGTTCGTGAATTTGGTTACGACGACTACCTGTCCAGCCTTTCGTAAGCTGGCGGATAAAGGAGAGATAAAGCAATTGAAAAAGAACGTTCTTATCATTGGTGCAGGAGGTGTCGCCAAGGTGGTGGCCCACAAGTGCGCGCAGCACAACGACGAACTCGGTCGTATTGCTATCGCGTCGCGCAACATCTCCAAATGCCAGGCCATCATCGACAGCGTCAAGGCCAAGGGTAGCCTCAAGGTTCCCGCCGAGATCCAAGCCTTCGCGCTGAACGCCCTGGACGTGGAAGCGACCAAGGCCCTGATCCGCGAGACTGACTCGCAGATCGTCATCAACGTAGGTTCCGCGTTCCTCAACATGTCGGTGCTGCGCGCCTGCATCGATACGGGCGTTGCGTACCTCGATACCGCCATCCACGAAGAGCCGGGCAACGTCTGCGAGACCCCTCCGTGGTACGGCAACTACGAATGGAACCACCTGGAAGAGTGCAAACAGAAGAACATCACCGCCATCCTTGGCGTGGGCTTCGACCCGGGTGTCGTCAACGCGTATGCCGCGCTGGCGCAGCAACAGCATTTTGACCGCATTGATTCGATCGACATTCTCGACGTCAATGCCGGCAGCCATGGCAAATACTTCGCCACCAACTTCGACCCGGAAATCAACTTCCGCGAATTCACCGGGCAGGTGTGGAGCTGGCAGAACAGCCAGTGGACCAGCAACACCATGTTCGAAGTCAAACGCACCGACGACCTGCCGGTAGTCGGTTCGCAGAACCTGTACCTGACCGGCCACGATGAAGTGCACTCGCTGTCGAAAAACCTCGACGTGCCCAACGTGCGTTTCTGGATGAGCTTCGGCGAACACTACATTAACGTGTTCACCGTACTGAAAAACCTCGGCCTGCTCTCCGAAAAGCCGGTCACAACCGCCGAAGGCCTGGAAGTGGTGCCGTTGAAAGTGGTCAAGGCCGTGCTGCCCGACCCGTCTTCGCTCGCCCCTGGCTACACCGGCAAGACCTGCATCGGCGACCTGGTCAAAGGCACCAAGGACGGCCAGCCGCGTGAGATGTTCATCTACAACGTGGCGTGCCATGAAGAAGCCTTCGCTGAAACCGACAGCCAGGGCATCTCCTACACCGCTGGCGTGCCACCGGTGGCCGCTGCGCTGCTGGTTGCGCGTGGCGAGTGGGATGTAAAACACATGGCCAACGTCGAGGAGCTGCCGGCTGAGCCGTTCCTCAAGGCGCTGGATGTGATGGGGTTGCCGACTCGGATCAAAGACGAGAACGGTGACCGTGCTTGGGATGCGACTGCTTGAATAGGCGTTAGCTGACTGAACAAAAAAATGCGCCCCACGGGGCGCATTTTTTGTTTGGGCACATGAAAGTCGTCAGAACACTGGAGATCCAAATGTGGGAGCGGGCTTGCTCGCGAAAGCGGAGTATCAGCACCGAATACGTTAACTGACACCCTGCATTCGCGAGCAAGCCCGCTCCCACATTTTGATTTGCGGCGCGCCTGGTACTCCTGAGTTGCTCAGCGCCCGCAAGCATTGCCACCACCGACCGATCATTCAAAGCCAATGAAGATCAGAATGTGGGAGCTGGCTTGCCTGCGATGGCGATGGGTCTGCCAACACATCCATCACTGAAAGACCGCTATCGCAGGCAAGCCAACTCCCACAGTACATTTACACCTCCAGGATTTTCGCACCGCTTCACGACCGCGTTTAGCTCACAACTCGCAGGCGTCACCCTTGTCATTGAAGAAATAGATATTCTCGTGCTTGTAACCCCACCGCCCGCCCCGTTCGCGGACATGCGGTTCGAAGGTAAAACACGCCACCTCACCAAGACGCCGCTGATTGCCCGCTTCAATGTAAAGCCGCTGATCACGCCGCTCGCAGAGGCTGTGGCCAACATTGGCGGCAAAATCCAGGTTCTCGAAATCGGCCGTCTCGATCAAATCATTGGCAAATTCATACAGCGCATTGAAGGTGATTTCAGGCCGCACAAACCGCCGCATCCGCTCATGCAATTCGCGTTCAGTCGCATGGCCACGGCTGAATTCAACACCGATCGGCACCGCCCGGCAAACGCCCTCTTCCATGTAAAACGACCGAGCACAATCGCCCCAAAGGCTGCCTGACCTTGGGCTCAGGTCCACCGTTATCAGGTTGTGGGTTCCCACCGGCTCCTCTGCAGGCCGATAGTCACGGCCAGACACGGAAAGCAGGCTGCGCGAACCGAGCAATACAAAGGCCGGGCAGTCGTAATACCAAGTGTCCGGGTAGCCGGCTTCGGTGAGTAACTGTGTGGCAATGCGGGCGATGGAGCTTTCTGTCGAGTCGGGCGTGATGCACGCGATGAGCTGCTGCAACACCTTCTTTGCTGCGGTTTGGACGACATCATTCAGCGGTTTGGGCATGGTCGGCATCTTCCTTGAGTCGGTGCAGCTTACGCGATTGCAGAATCGTTCGACGCCAGATGCTTCGGACGTTTCCCACAGGGGTTTCAGGTTGTCGGTCGGAAGTGCGCTGACTAACCTCTCGTCGTCGCTGCCAATTCAGCGACCGGGTTTGACCGTCCGCGCCTCCCAAATGCACCTGTGCCACATCGAATCAGGCGTTTTTTTTACGTCTGTTGTATCGTGTCGCGGCAGCTGTACGCGGGATACCTTCGGGTATGCCGGGCTCCTTGGGACCGGTCGGTCAACCCGCGTATAGCTGCCACCCTAATTCGTTTGACCGCGAACCGTGGCAGCTCCATTTCCCTTGGAGTTTCACCATGATTAAAGACAGCCCAAATCCCCCCGGCCATCCAGACTTCGACACCAGCACCCTGCACGAAGTGGCCTACCGCGCGATCAACCATTACCTCAACCCCGGCAAGCCCATTCCCGAACCCAGCGATGGCCTCTTCACCGTGCGTGCCGACCTGGGCACCGAAACCTTGCTGGTCAACGCATCACAAGACCTGGCGTCCATCAGCGACATTGCCAACCACCTGGCCTTCGAAATCGACGGCTCCCAACGCAATGTCGCGCTGGGCATCTGCCGAATGCTCGAAGGTGTGCAACTGCTGGTCGACAAAGCACTGAATGTAGCCCACCCGACGGCTTGAGATGGACGAGGTAGAGCGCCTGAGCTATCTTCGGGCGCTCTATCGAAAGCCCGGAACAGGAAGTTACCGCTTGAGCACGTCGCCCCTACTGCGAGGCCGCACCTTCGCCCTCCTCGCCGGCCTCGCCTTTATTGCCGTCGACCAGCTAGTCAAACTGCTGGCCCTGGTTTCACTACCAACCAACAGTTTCAAACTCGGCTCCAACCCTATCAACCTGGTGCTGGAACTGAGCCTTAACCCCGGCGCCTTTCTCAGCCTGGGCGCGGCGCTGCCGCCGCAGGTCAAACAACTGATTTTTATCGTCGGTGTGGCCGTCGTGGTTGCGTGGGCAATGGGGTGGTCGCTGTCCAACTGGAGCCTGCCGCTTCGCAAGGTCCTGCCGCTTTATGCGATCGCCTTGGGCGGTATCGGCAACCTGATCGACCGGGTATTTCGGGACGGCCATGTTGTTGATTACATGGTGCTGAACGTGGGGCCGACGCATACCGGCGTGTTCAATATTGCCGATATCGCGATTACTGCCGGGGCGTTGTTCTTGATGCTCGTTCTGTTCGTGAAGCCGCGCAAAGCTTAGGCATAAATGGGGATTTACGGCCACCGCCGTAAACCCCCAGGCCCTCAAAACACCGACCACCCAATCCGTTCACTCAACAACTCCAACGCCTTCATCCCCGCCAGCGAGTTGCCCGCCGCATTCAGCTCCGGCGACCACACGCACACCGTAAACTGCCCCGGCACGACCGCGACAATCCCGCCGCCGACCCCACTCTTGCCCGGCAGACCGACGCGATAAGCAAAATTGCCCGCCTCGTCATACAGCCCGCTGGTGGCCATGATCGAGTTGACTTGCTTGGTCTGACGCGCGGTCAGGATTTGCTCGCCGCTGTGGGCGCTCGTGCCTTCGTTGGCGAGGAAGCTGAACGCCTTGGCCAAATCCAGGCAGCTCATCTGCAATGCGCAATAGTTGAAATAGCTGTGCAGCACCGCGTCCACGTCGTTGTGGAAGTTGCCGAAGGACTTCATCAGGTACGCCATGGCCGCGTTGCGCGCGCCGTGTTGGGCCTCGGATTCGGCGACGACGCTGTTGACCAGAATCTGCGGGTTACCCGACAGGCGCCGCACAAAGTCGCGCATCGAGAGGATCGGCACGGCAAAGCGCGACTGGTTGATATCGCAGATCACCAAGGCACCGGCGTTGATAAACGGGTTGCGTGGGCGGCCGCGTTCGAATTCCAGCTGCACCATGGAATTGAACGGTTGCCCCGAAGGCTCGTGGCCCAAGCGTTCCCAGATGGTTTCGCCGCCGTGGTCGATGGCCTGCACCAGGCTGAACACCTTGGAGATACTCTGCACCGAGAACAGGGTGTCGGCATCACCGGCGCAGTAGGCGGAGCCGTCGTTGCCATACACGGCAATGCCGAGTTGATTGGCGGGCACATCGGCCAGCGCGGGGATGTAGTCGGCGACTTTGCCCTGGCCGATCAGTGGACGAACTTCGTCGAGGATCGACTCGAGCAGTGCCTGCATGTCTTGTCCGGTCATGTTTCTTTGAATCAGTGATAGCGGGGCGCGGAGGATACTTCAATGCGCCCGAAAGCCCCACACTATCTCTACCACCCGCTCGGCAATCACCAGGTAAACCAGGATCAGCAACAGCTGCAACGCCAGGTGATAACGCAGCTTGGCGAGCCGGCGAATGCCGTCGCTGATGTTCAATAACATCAACACGGTCGACAGGATAATCAGGCCCCAGCCGGCCACGCTGGAGGCGAACATCCCAACAAATAACTCACGTTGCCCGAGCAACGTATTGGTCCCCGCCGCAAAGAGCAGCGCGCACACCAACAGGTTCTTCACGTTGTCGAAGATCTGCGTACTCAAGTCGTTTTCCAGCCAGCTCAAATAGCGTTTCCATAACGTTTGCATGCGTCAGTTCCGGGTAGGGTTTGCTCGTCAATCAAAGTAGCTTAATAGCCCGTACACTGCACCGCTGCGCTGACTCCCCGAGGACTTTTGCATGAAGTTGATAATTGGCCTGACCGCCCTGCTGCTGGTATCGGCTTGCACGACAACCGCTCACACCCGGCCACCCGCACAGGACGCCACCGCCTCCACCTGCCTGGCGGGCGGTGGCGCAATGAAGCAAGTCGGCAAGTTGCAGCGCTGGACGTGCATCACGCCCTACAAAGACGCGGGCAAGGCGTGCACCGATTCAAGCCAGTGCGACGGTGAGTGCCAGACCAGCGTGACCACGCACGCCGGCAACGGGCCTGTCACGGGCGCCTGCCAGGTGGATAACAGTCACTTCGGCTGCTCGGCAACGGTCGAGAAAGGCCAACTGGGCCGGGCGATTTGCGTGGACTAATGCGCGCCACTTAACCCCTGTGGGAGCTGGCTTGCCTGCGATGGGGCCGTGTCAGCCACCATCGAGGTGGCTGACCCACCGCCATCGCAGGCAAGCCAGCTCCCACAGGGTTTGTGCGGCGGCGTTTAGAAATGCGCCACATCCGACACCTGTTCATCCAGCACATCCCGCGCCAGCGCCCAGGCGCGGTCCCTGGACTCGACCACCAGCAATGGGTAGCCCCAGGCCTTGCCGAACGTAACGGTAAACGGCTTGAGTGCCAGGCGCTTGGCCGCGCTCGGCTCGACCTGGATCATGCCTTTGACGTACGTGCGCAAGGCCTGTTTGTTTTTCTTCATCCAGATCGAGGCGTGTTTGCGCTCTTCGTGGGAGTGTTCATGGTTGCTTTCGTCGACGGCTTTTTCGTGCAGCAGTACGAACGATTGCTCGCGCGCCAGCAGGCGTTCAAAAATCACGAATGTGTCATCCGGGCCGCCTTCGTTGGGGGCGTCAAACACGATTTTCACCACAGGGAACGTCGAACTGTCGAGTCGCATGGCAGAGTTCCTAAATGAGAGTAGATCTCACTATAGAGCTCATCCCCCTGGACGGCATTGCATAAAATAGCCAATATATTTCGCAATTCAGCCAAGCAGCGAACCCGCCATGCAACGCCATCGCCTTGATCAGCACGACCCTGCCAGGGCCAGAGACGCCGACGTGATCCCGCGCGCGGTCGTGGCGGTGGGCGCCACCAGCACGTCCGAGAGCTGGGAACACGCCGCGCACGCTCATCGCAAGGGCCAGTTGATCTACACGCTGCGCGGGGTCATTCATTGCCAGATCGAGGCCGGAATCTGGATCGTGCCGCCGCAGTGCGCGCTGTGGATTCCCGGTGGTCTGTCGCATGCCGCACGGGGCTCCGGGGAGGCGGAAGTGTATTGCCTGTTGATCGATCCGGATGCCGCCGGCGCCCTGCCCGCGCAGTGCTGCACCCTGGCGGTGTCCGGCCTGTTGCATGAGCTGATCAGCAAGGCGGTCAGCTTCCCGCACTTGTATGAAGAAGACAGTGCGCAGGGGCGCCTGATCAGCACGCTGCTGGACGAACTGGCGCAGGCCCCGGTCGAAGCCCTGCACCTGCCCATGCCCCGGGACCTGCGGCTGCGGCGCTTGGCCGACAGCCTGCTGGCCGCCCCGGCAGACAAAGCCACGCTCGGCCAGTGGGCCGTGCGCATTGGCATGAGCGAGCGCAGCATGACGCGCCTGCTGTTAGAGGAGTTAGGCTTGAGTTTCGGGCGCTGGCGCCGGCAGTTGCATGTGATCCTGTCACTGCAACGCCTGGCCAAGGGTGAAAGTGTGCAGCGGGTCGCGCTGGACCTGGGTTATGAGAACGCCAGCGGCTTTATCACGATGTTCCGCAAAACGGTGGGCCAACCGCCGGCACGTTACCTGGCGGATCGGGCCGGGGCGTCGAGCGCAACGGCGCCTGCCGCCATCGCATTGCACCCCGGTACGTGATCAACGCTGAACCGGAATCCGAATGTCCCCACCCTTGCACTGGGTCTTCACACTCTTTGGGCAGCCGGCGAAGCGCAGTTCCTTGCTCAGGCACACCCGCACTTCGGACAACACCTTGCCCTTACAGATGACGGCCATGCCATGGTCGCCCATGGCCGGGTTGCTCTGGCGGAACAGGCTTTCAATCGCCTGCGCATCCAGGTAATTTGGCACGTTGAACGGCTGCAATTGCTGCGGAATCTGCACCGCTGCCAGGGCCGTATCGGTCGCGTCCAGATAGCGCGAAGCCTCCAGCCCGCTGCAGGTGCCGTGCTTGGACCACTCATGCTTGAGCAGGGCCTGTGTCGGGAAGATCAACGCCCCTTTGGCCAACTCATCGGCCGACAACCGCGATTGCGCATCACACGACGCCGGCCAACCACCTTTGGCGTACTGCGGCCACAGCCCATGCAGTACAAACCCATAGCCTTTGCCTGAACATTGCTCGTTACCCGGGTGCGTCAGGCAGAACGTTGGTGACCATGATAATGACAGCACATAAAAATCAAAATCCCCCGCCGGCCGTTGCTCCCGTGGTGCGGCTTGCGTCGCCATACTGGCCAGCACCAGCCCCAGTGCCATTAAGGCTGCCTTGTAGTTCATCGATCCATTCCTTGAAAAAGTAAGCGACTAGTGTGGGTCCTGGCCAGTGCCAACCGACAGTCACAAAAGCAACGCCCGCCATAGGAAAATCAATCAGGACGGCGCGGATTGCGTAGCAATACTTTATCCAGAATTCGATCCGTCTTCAGCGCCTCGATCGCCAGTGAAGGATGCTCGGCTTCCCCACGAATGTGCGCGTTCATGGCCTGCACGTGATGCCATTGGATATGTTCATGGCAAGGCACTTCCAACACTTCGTCAACCTCACCTTCAAGACGCAACGGCTCGTCCTCGAACACCGCAAACGTGATGCGGCCAGCGCTGCCGATCAGCTCCACCCGGTCTTCGCGGCGATCCGCGACAAAGTTCCAGCAGCCCATGCCCAGCGCGCCCGAACTGAAGGTCCAGCAGGCCGTCACCGCATCCTCAGCCGCATACTGCCCCGCTTGTCGTGCAGTAAAACCGGTGACTTCGACGATATCGCCCGCCAGGTACTGGAACAGGTCAAACCCATGGCTGGCGAGGTCGGCAAAGTAGCCGCCGCCGGCGATGGCCGGGTCGGTACGCCAATTGGCAGGGCTGGCGTCGGCGGGCGCTGGCGGCTTGCACAGCGACCAGGTCACATGGCGCAACTCACCGATGCGCCCGTCCCGCAGCCAGTCGCGCACTTGCTGAAAGCGTGGCAGCGAACGGCGGTAGTAGGACACAAACAAGTGCAGCCCGGCGCGCTCGAAGGTGCGCTGCATCAGCGCGCTTTGCTCGGCGTTGATGGCCATGGGCTTCTCGACGCAGCAATGCTTGCCCGCCGCAGCCACCATCAGGCTGTATTCAAGGTGGCTGTCGGGTGGGGTGGCGATGTACACCGCGTCGACTTCAGGGTCGTCAATCAGTGCCTGGGCGTCGGTATAGAAACGGGCAATGCCGTGGCGTGCCGCATAATCGCGCACAGCGGCTTCGCGGCGCCCCATCACGGCCACCAGCGCAGAACCTGGCACTTTGTAGAAGGCGGGTCCACTCTTTAACTCAGTGACACTGCCACAGCCAATCATGCCCCAACGTACGGTATTCATCAGTTGTCCTCGTCCGTTTTATCAAGGGGGAAGTATCCACATCACCACCCGTGCGCGCCACCGCCGATTAGCATGACAATTGCATTACACTTTCATGACAGTCATTCAACTAGGGAGGTGTAGACCTTGAAAATACGTGCAACCGTCATTTGCAAACATGAGGAGCGCATCCTCTTCGTGCGCAAGGCCAGGTCAAAATGGGCATTGCCGGGCGGCAAGGTCGAGCGTGACGAGCGCCCGGTCGGGGCAGCCGCACGCGAGCTGCAAGAAGAAACCGGGTTGAACGTGGACGGCCTGCTGTACTTGCAGGAATTGAAAGCCCGCGACACGGTGCATCATGTGTTCGAAGCCTCGGTGGTGAACATTGCCGAGGCGCACCCACGCAACGAGATCATTGATTGCCGGTGGCACGCTTATAGTGCCATGGACGAGCTGGACACCACCGACGCCACCCGGCACATCGTCAAATCCTTCCTGCGTCGCCTCTGACTCCCCGCCTCACCCCGCCTTCCGTTTTCTGCCGTTCGACAAAGGATTTGACGAACGCGGCAGCGGCTGTACGTCTTGCCTCGGCCATCCAACCGCTTTAATCCGCTGATTGTCGTGCGCACGGGCCTGCACCGGACGTCACGAATGTTGGGGATTTCGGTGTTGCATCAAGTGGGTATGGCGAGGTTGCAGGTGGACAGTGCGCTTAGGTCGCAAAGACCGAGTCGCCTGCATCGCAGGCAAGCCAGCTCCCACAGCTGACCGGGCCTGATTCAGGAGCCAGGTCGTCACCTGCATACAGATCAAGAACGCGGTTTATTCCCCGCGACCTGGGGGAGTTTCTCCTTGGTTTTGCCCTGCCCGCGCTGGTACAGCGCCTCGACCAGTTTCTGCCGCTCGTCCTGGGGCAAGTTGCTTGCGAACTGCGCCAGTGTGGCATCCACCAGCGCCCTGAGCGCGACATCCGCTTCGCGGGCCTTGGCCAGTTCGGCCACCAGTACATCGTGGTCCAGCGTCGGCGCTTCGAGTTGTTTGATCACACCCAGGCGCGCTTCGCGACCGGCCATGATCAGCGGTTGGCTGTCAGCACGGTTATGCCGCAGCAGTTGGCGCAACTCTTTGCGGCGCTCTGCCGGCAACTTGATCATCGCCTGGCGCAGGCCGTGCTGGTTGACCACCGCTTCGGCGGGCTTGGCAGTGGCCATCCAGTGATACAGGCCGCCACCTACACCGCCGATCAGGAACACGTTGAGCAACACCGAGACGACCAGCCAGGGTTTAAGGGATTTTACGGTCATTGCTCGGTTTCCTCGGCGTTGACAGTGAAGACGACGTCGGCATCGCCCTGATCGAAGACACTGGGCAGCACTTCGGATGACAACATGGGCAATGGCACACTCAACGACGCCACCAGCACCCCGGCGGCGATACCTGCAATCCCCACACCGACCAGGCCGGCGGGCGATAACCAGTTGGCATAGCGCGACCAGAAAGAGGCGCGTCGCGGGGCTGACTGGCGAATCTGCCGTGCCAGTGCCGGATCTGCGAATGCCAGTTGATGGTTGTCCAACTGCCCATCCAGCCAGCCCGCCTCGCACAACGCCTCGCGCGCGCTGGCGTTACCGCTGTCGAGCAAGGCCTGGGCCGCGGCCTGTTCAGCGATGGGCCAGCGGTGCAGGCTGGCTCCATAGGCATCAGCCAAGTGCGCAAATCGTTCAGGTGTCATGATTTTCCCCTTCCTGGGCGGGCAAGCCCGGGTGTGTCGGCAAGTTGGCTGCGCAACTGGCGGCGGGCCCTCGACAGCAGGCTCTCCAGTGCCTCGACGCTGATATTCATCAGAGCCGCGGCGTCGATGTTCGACAGCTCCTGATAGTACTGCAGCACAATGGCTTCGCGCTGGCGCTCGGGTAACCTGGCCAATGCAGCGGCCATTCGGGCACTGCGGTCGGCTGTTTCCAACTGCTCATCGGGGGACGGCGCGCTGTCCGCCAGTGTCAGCACCTCCTCCTCGTTCAACGGGCGTTCCTTGCGCCGGCGCAGGCGGTCATGGCACAGGTTGAGCGCCACCCGGTGCAGCCAGGTGTCAAAACGCGCTTCGCCGGCGCGCCAGTTGGCCGCCTGGCGCCAGATCCGCAGAAAACTTTCCTGGGCGACGTCCTTGGCTTCGTCGGCATCCCCCAGGATCCGACTGGCGAGCGCCAGCAAACGCGGCAACTTGCGCGTTACCATTTCGTTGACGGCGGCAGGCTCGTTGTTGCTGATACGCGCCAGTAGCTCAACGTCCGGATCAGTGTCTTTCAATCGGGTAACTCTCGGTCCGCAGGCTAAGTATCAAATTTCAGCGGACCCAATGGCCTTCGCGCCAATACCAGTTCGGGCCACGGGATTCCCAGTGCCCAGGCTCCCAGCGGGCATTGCGCATCACCGGCTGCCAATGGCCCGGCACCCATGCATAGGCACCGCGTTCCCATTTCCAGTGGCCACGGTCCCACGCGTAGCCCGGGCGTTCGGCAGGGATCACTTCAACCCGTTCTGCCGGAGGCGCCTGGCGGATGATCACTTCGGTCTGGGCAAAGGTCGGGGTACTGACAAGCGCGGCAAAGGCCATCGGGATCAACAGGGCATAGCGCAATTTGGCCAGTGTTCTCATGGCAACTCCTCCATATGGCGAACGAAAATGCTCGCTGCTGATGAGTTGAACGGCGTGCGCCGAAAAATCCGTCGCACGTCGCGCAGCTTTTTTTCAAGGCCGAGATTGAAAGGAGTATTGCTCAAGGGATGAGGGGACTTGATGAAATGTGTGCAGGCATCGCGACGGATTTGCGCAGGTAGCGGCGTTCAAGAGGTAACGCAGAACACACAATGAGGAAAAAATATCATGTCCCGTCGACTCTATATGCTGGTTGCCGCCCTGTTGATCGTCAGCCTCAGCGGCTGCGTGATCCTGCCGGAACACCGGCATTGCTGCTGGCGCTACTACGGCGCAGTGTCCACGCCCACCAGCACCGTCAACAGCTAGCCCACCGCAGCAAAGCCATGGCGCCCGGCCTTGATCTCGGTGCGCAATTCGCCAATCAGGTTTGAGATGGAACGGATGCTGTCCAGGCCTTGGGGCGACACCCGGGTCAGCAGCAAGTCGACACGACCGGACGCCGGCTCGAACACGCTGATGCGCAGCGAGCCGTCGCTGTTGAGGCTGCAATCACAGGAAAGCGGGAGGAAGCCCACGGCCATGATGCGGTTGAGTTCGATGATCGAAATCATGCTGAGCCCCCGTCCCTGGGTTCTACCCTGTTGGTGTGATGCACCCAGCATAGATAAGGTTTTGCCTGCTACTGAACAATTAATTCAAAAGTGATACCTGTGCCGCATTTTGCCCCGTAAATGCTGGCGCGCTGACGCCAGAAACCCAGCACACGACCTCTCGTCCGTCACTTTGGCGAAGGCTTGACTCACGGCGTGGTTCAAAAGACGCTCTTGGCTTTTCGCCATCACTCGAGCAGCCCGCCATGAGCATCAATCCACCGAGCCAGCCTGATAGTGACGTGTACAGGACGCTGCTGGAGTCGACCAAGGCCATCCCCTGGCGCATTGACTGGCAGACCATGACCTTCAGCTATATCGGACCGCAGATCGAAACGTTGTTGGGCTGGACCCCGCAAAGTTGGGTCAGCGTGGATGACTGGGTAGAACGGATGCACCCGGACGACCGCGAATACGTGGTGAATTTCTGCGTGTCGCAATCACGCGCCGGCGTGGACCATGAAGCCGATTACCGCGCGCTGACAGTGAACGGCGACTATGTGTGGATTCGCGACGTGGTGCATGTGGTGCGCAAGGACGATGACGTCCAGGCATTGATTGGCTTTATGTTCGATATCAGCGAGCGCAAGAAGACCGAAGAACACCTGATCCGCCTGCAAAAACAACTGGAGGAGTATTCTTTTCAGGACGGCCTCACCGGCATCGCCAACCGCCGGATGTTCGACACCGTACTCGAACGGGAATGGGCCAGCGCGCAGCGAAGCCAGCTGCCGTTGTCGTTGATCATTCTCGATATTGATTTTTTCAAGCAGTACAACGACCACTACGGCCATCTCAAGGGCGATGAATGCCTGCGCCAGGTGGCTCGTACCTTGTCGCTGGCGGCCAACCGGCCACGGGATTTCATCGCACGTATCGGCGGCGAGGAGTTTGTGTGGTTGCTGCCGGAGACCGACGCGGCATCAGCCAGGCAGGTGGCCCGACGCTGCCTGCATCTGATCTGCCAGCAGCAGATCGAGCACGAATTTTCAGCGGTTTCCCAGTTACTGACGCTGAGCCTGGGAGTCGGCACCCATGTCGTAACACCGAACAGCGCGATGCTGGGGTTTGTCGAATCCGTCGACAAGTTGCTGTACCAGGCCAAACGTAATGGACGGATGCGGGCGGAGTTTGCCGATATTGAAACTTGACGTCGAAGTCAAACTCCGGGCAAAAAAAATCCCAAGTAGCTGATGGAAACTTGGGATTTAAAAATGCATAAACCGTGGGAGGTGAACGCCCGGCAATACTACCGACTGGATAAACCTGTCACAAGATTATTTTAATCCTTTCGTCGGATTAAAAGCGTCGTAAGTCATTCAATAACCACACAATTTTCAGGGTGTCGAAGACTAAAAGTGCCACTTTTTGGTGCAATTAAGCGTTATAACCCTAACGACTTCTCGGCTGTATTTCCGCTATTAAAATGGGGTTATTGCCTACAACGGCGCGACACTGTCGGAATACCGCTGTCTTAATTGTTTGCAGGCTTCGGGCGACTCAAAGCCTGCGGGCGATGCCGCGCGAGCAACGTTTTCTATACGTTGGCAGAGGGCCAGGCGCTCTGCTGCCTCTTGCCGATCACGGTCTACCTGGGCGTTAAACCGTATAAAACAGACGCCGAGCAGCACCGCCACGCACAGAACCCCGATCGAAAAATAGCGAAAGCTGTTGGCCGGAGAGGGTTCTGGTAGGTTCATTGCTTTAAGGCGCCCTGCTCTTTTCATAACGGACATCGTCGCCATCGACCCGTCCCACCTTCGACCAACCCAGTCGTTGGTAAAACCCATTGGCCCTTATTTCATCACGTCCATCCGTGACCAGAAACAACCTGTCGTGGCGTTCGAACAACGCGGCTTCAGCCACCGCCATCAGTCGGCGGCCCAAGCCACGACCCTCGTAGGCAGGGTGCACGAACATCGCAAACACCTCGCCTTCGGCCAGGTCGACCATGGAAAACGCGGCGGGTTGGCCATTCACGTGCGCGACCCAAACACACGGCGCTTCGCGGATACTGTCTGCCAACACCTGCGGCGTAATGCCAAGGTCGGCCAGCTGTGCACGACTCAAGTGGTTTTGCAGCACCGCGGTGCGGATGGCAAACAAGCTGTCGATATCCGCAAGCGTCGCCAATCGTACGAGGTTTTCCATGAACGCCTCCTCCCCTACAACATGCGATTGTATGCAAATAGAAACATATACATTGTGGTGGATTTGTAAGAGAAAGCGCGCGACTACAAGGATTCTGTCTGCTGCCGACGGCGAAACTGCCCTGGGGTCAAGCCGTGGGCCTTACGAAAACACCGGGAGAAATACGCTTGATCCGTAAACCCGCAGCGCTGGGCGATCACACCGATCATTTGCGCGCTGTTGAGCAATAAGGTGCGCGCCAACTGCATGCGACGGTCAAGCACCCATTGGGAAAAGGGTTTGCCGGTTTCTTTGCGTAGCAGATGAGTGAGGTAGTTGGGCGACAGGAACGCAGCGGCCGCCGCGTCGGTCAGGTTGAGCGTCGGTTCGTGCAGATGCTCGCGAATATAGCCCTGCAGCCTTGCCAGGGCGTCTTTGCGACCGCGCCGCGTGGCGTTATTGGCGGCAAATGCCTGCAAGGGTTCGGCGTACTGTTCGCAGACGAGGCCGACCAGTTGGAATAGATAGCCTTTTAGTCGCTCACGGGCGCCGAACGTGCGATGGGCGTCCAGGGTGCGCATATGCGCGAGCCAGGTTTTCACTTCGTCGAAGGCCGCGTCGTCGAGAATGAAATCCAGTTGCTCCTGAAAGCGAAACGGCGACAACTCCGGCGCCTGGCCGATGGGGATGTCCTCCAAATCCAACGGATCGCAGGTCAATTGCGGCAGGAAAAACGCCTGGCTGAAGTTGATCAGCATGAACTCGCCGTCTTGCGGGTGGGGAATCACATGCAGGCGATGGGGCAGGATAAACGCCAGGGCTTTGTGCGGAAACGGTCGCACCGCGCCGCCGATATGTTGCACGGTGTCGCCGCCCAGGTTGATCTGGATCTGGAAGTATTCATGCCGATGCGGGCTGGTCAGCGCCGCCCGCCCGCGTTTATCGCGGATATAGAAGTCGGGGCGGTCGCTGCGTTGCTCCATGCCATAGGTGGTGACGCGGGTGCCTGGCATAACAGTCTCTCGGGTGGCCTGGGCACCACTTTAGCCTCAACCTTGGCCGAGGGTGAAACTCAACTCGCCAACGCCGTCGATGCCGGCGGTGACCACATCCCCCGGCTGCAACGCGCCGACGCCCGCCGGGGTGCCGGTAAAGATCAGGTCACCGGCCTTGAGTGCTACCGATTTGGAGGCGTGGCTGATTACTTCACTGACCGACCAAATCTGATCGGCCAGGTCGCCGAGCTGGCGTTGCTCACCATTGACCTTGAGCCAGATTTTGCCGCTCGACGGGTGCCCTACCGCACTCACAGGCTGCAACGCGGTACTGGGCGCCGACTCATCGAAAGCCTTGGCCCATTCCCACGGACGGGAGAGCTTTTTCGCCTGGGCCTGCAGGTCTCGGCGAGTCAGGTCAATGCCGACGCCATAACCCCATATATGCGAAAAAGCCTGTTCCGGGCTGATATCCACCCCGTCTTTGCCGATGGCCACCACCAGTTCCACTTCGTGGTGCAGGTCAGCGGTCAACGGCGGGTAAGCAATCACCCCTTTGGCCGGCACTACCGTATCCGCCGGCTTCATGAAGAAAAACGGCGGCTCGCGATCCGGGTCATGCCCCATTTCGCGGGCGTGCTCGCTGTAGTTGCGGCCTACGCAGAAGACGCGACGCAGCGGGAAACGCGCGTCGCTGCCTTGTATGGCCAGGGATGGGGTTGGCGCGGGGGTGAATACGTAATCAGTCATGGCCTGTGCCTCTTGGTTTACCTGGCGCCAGTATGGCGAGGCACGCCAGGGCAAAGTTGGACAGGTTTACGCAAATTTTGCACTGGCCAGTGCAAATCGCCGGTGGATCATTTGCGCGCCACTTTGTAACGCAGGCAATCCTGATAAAAACTCTGACGAATCACCTCAGGTTTGAGACGTGAAGGGCTGTCATAAGTCTGCTCGGTGATGCCCATCGCCATCATGCGCATCCACGATTTGCTGAACTTGATGGTCTGGATCTTCTGCCGCGCGGCATACAGCGACACGCCCGACAGTTTGAGTTCCTGAGCCCTGGCGGCGGTGCCTGCGCCCCAGCTGCACATGTACTTGTCACCTTCGCGCAGCTCCCGTGCCTGCACGGCAGCCGCGCCGCCGGCCAGGGAGCAGGCGATCAGCATCATTCCAACAGTGCGCATTTGCATCCCCACCTAACCACCTGAAAATAAAAGCGATTCTGGCGAGAATTTTGTTACAAAGGGGCCATTAAATTGCCTTATCGACGACTTATCGCTCCTGCTAGGTCGCACTCGCGCGGTTATCCAAGTAAGCATAGGCCGCCGTGGTGTCGAGGTTGTCGTCAAGGCTGACGCAATGAGCTGAATCGCTTTTTTGTGTAGGCCTTCGGGTTAGTTTTTTGCGGTTTTTACCCGCTTAAAGTCATCTATTTCTGATTTTTCCAACCACTCGTCCAGCCGCTTTTTCCTGCAGCAGACTCCGACGCCTTGCCATCTTGCCGAGACGTCACGGATGACCAACGCTGCCCACATTGCCTTTATCGAACATGAACTGAATGGCTTTCATCAGAGCCTGGCGGAGTATCGCCAGCAGATGGGGGCCTGGTATGCGCGGGCATTGGATTCGCTCAGCCACGCAACGGATATGCCTTCGTTGCTGGGGATGGATCGGGTACTGAGGGCGGGGGATTCGCAACAATCAGTCAGTATTTCCGATACGCGTTTTTCCACCGTCGCCCGCTGCCCGGCGGGCGGTGTGCTGAAGATCGAAAGCACGTTCGAGTCGGTGTACGACGTGCCGATCGGCGACATCCCGGTTGAGGTTATTCGACTGGATGACGGCAGTTCCACCGTGATCATGCTGGATGAACACGGCAAAGGCTCACACACCTGCGTGGCAGGCGGGCGATATGAGGTGCGGGTGCAGGGCGGCGTTTCTGCGCACCAGGTGGACGCGTTGTTTGCGTCCTA
This sequence comes from Pseudomonas sp. O39, assembly GCF_045447295.1. Lineage (NCBI taxonomy): Bacteria > Pseudomonadati > Pseudomonadota > Gammaproteobacteria > Pseudomonadales > Pseudomonadaceae > Pseudomonas > Pseudomonas sp. O39. The sequence continues at coordinate 995 of NZ_JBJGXV010000017.1, read as the reverse complement.
CGCCGGGCTGACGGCGGACCTGGAGCAATGGCTGCGCGAGCAATGGAAAGACTTCAAACCCTATTGGCAGCAATCGACCGCCAGCGCGATTGGCAGCGGCGTGCTGGCGGGCAGTTGGGCGGCGATCCGGGACGTGTGGGACAGCATCAAGCTGGTGCAGGCGATTCTTGAAGACCCGTTGAAATACGTCGAGCAGCTCGGCACCGAGGCCGCCAAGTTGGCGCAGTTGGCCACCGATGCGCCCAAGGTCATGGAACAGGCGATGTTGCTGGCCAGTGATGAGGCGGCGCTGTACCTGATAGTGCGCACGGCCATGCTGTGGCTGGACGCGCTGCCGCCGGGCGAGATAGCCGAGGTGGCGGCCGGGTTTGTGGTGTCCTTGTTGATTGAGCTGGTGATTGGCGCGGTGTTGATGATCGCGCTGCCGGCGGCGGGAGTGGCGTATCTGAGTGTACGGTTGGTCAAGTATGGCGCACAGATTCTTGAAGCCGCCGTTGGTTTTGTCAGGAGCCTGCTCACGATTCTGACCAGGTTTATGCAGGCGGTGGATCGCTACAAGGCGGTGGCGGTTCGCGGCGTGGTCGGCGGGCTCAAGCAAGGCACGATGCAGATGCGCTGGCGGGCGCGGCAGAACGCGGTTCTCAAGCAGAAAGAGTCGGTTAATGATGTGCCTGCGTCGGCTAAAAACCCGAACGGGGATGCGGCGGCGGCTGCGGATAAGACGGCTACTAATGGATGCCCGGTGTCGATGGTGACCGGGGAAGAATTGCTGACCCTCACCGACGGCACCTTGGATGGGGTTTTGCCGTTTGAGTGGATGCGGCTGTATCGCACCAGCGCGGTGGAAGAGGATTGCGGGTTGGGGTTTGGCTGGAGTCATGCGCTGGCCCAACGGTTGGTGGTTACGGGTGATTCGGTGGTGTGGACGGATCATGAGAACCGGTCGACTGCCCTGCCCTTGCCTACGGTGGCTCGGCCGGCGATTACCAATAGCT
>NZ_JBJGXV010000016.1:0-125715 GCF_045447295.1 Pseudomonas sp. O39 | reverse complement strand
CATATCAGCCGTTACCCAAACAACGGATATGCACTCAGCGCCCCCCGACAACCACAGCACTCAACCCGTAAAAAAGATAGGTAGACACCTAGGCTGCGATGGCATCACCGCAGAGCGCCTGAAGCACCGCGCCGCCTGTATCGCAGGCAAGCCAGCTCTCACACGTGTGTGTCGTTCAGACGGCTGGTTGCAGGGTCAGTATCTCGAATCCCTCTGCTGTCACCGCGACCGTGTGTTCCCACTGCGCTGAGAGGCTGTTGTCCTTGGTCACCACTGTCCAGCCGTCTTTGAGGCTGCGCACTTTGGCGCTGCCCTGGTTGAGCATGGGCTCAATGGTAAAGACCATGCCTTCGCGCAGTTCGAGCCCGGTGCCAGGCCGACCGAAGTGCAGGATTTGCGGTTCTTCGTGCATTTCACGGCCGATACCATGGCCGCAATATTCACGCACGACGCTGTAGCCGTTGGCCTGCGCATGGCTCTGGATCGCATGGCCGATATCACCCAGGCGGGCGCCGGGCCGAACCTGGCGAATGCCGGCCCACATCGCCTCGAAGGACTTTTCCACCAGCCGCTGCGCTTTGGGCGCCACGTTGCCGATCATGTACATCTTGCTGGAGTCGGCGATAAAGCCGCCTTTTTCCAGGGTAATGTCGATGTTGATGATATCGCCGTCCTTGAGGATTTCCTTGGCGCTCGGCATGCCATGGCACACTACCTCATTGATCGAGGTGTTGATGCAAAACGGGTAGTCGTATTGCCCGAGGCTCGCCGGGCGGGCGTTCAAGTCATTGCGGATGAAGGCTTCGACAGCGCTGTCCAGCTCCAAAGTGGAGCGTCCGGCGGCGACAAACCCGTCGAGCATGGTGAACACCTGGGCCAGCAGGCGCCCGGATTCGCGCATGACGGCCAGTTGAGCGGCAGTCTTGATCATCAGCTGCGCCCCCGGATCAGGTCGGGTTTGTCCAACAACAGCTTGTTGATCAGCTCGTTGTAGGGCAGGTGCGGGTTGAGTTCGGCGAGCAGGCCAATCTTGATCCAGAACTCGGCCTGGGCGTTGATGGAGCGGTCCATGGCGGCGCTGGCCAGGCGCAGTTGTTCGTGCAGTTGGTCGGTGATCTTGACGATGCCCATGAGGTTCACTGTGCTATGTGGATATACAAAGCGTATACGTTTCGTATATCCCTCGTAAACCCCGGCGCGCTGAAAGGTGGTTGAGCATTGACTTGCCCGGTAATCGCCGGTTAATTTCGTTGCATGACTTTTCAAGCCTTCCGCAGCCAGCCAAGCATTATTACCGCCATTCCTCATTTGGCGGGATAGCGCACGGCTGCACCCAAACCCGCCCTAGAGGCGGGTTTTGTTTTTCCGTCTCCAGTGCCCTATACAAAATGCCAGGAGACACCCATGAGCACCTGCACAGCGACCCACTCCGCCGACCCTGGACTGCTTGAGCACTACGTGAAAAAGATCCTCGCCGCCCCGGTCTATGACCTTGCGGTGCGTACCCCGCTGCAACTGGCTCCTGCGCTGTCGATGTTGCTCGGCAACCAGGTATTGCTCAAGCGCGAAGACCTGCAACCGACTTTTTCCTTCAAGATTCGTGGCGCCTACAACAAGCTCGTGCAGCTTACGCCTGAGCAAAAAGCCCGCGGTGTCGTGACGGCATCGGCCGGTAACCATGCGCAAGGCGTGGCGCTGGCGGCGCGGGAGTTGGGGATCAAGGCCCGTATCGTCATGCCGTGCAGCACACCGGAGTTGAAGGTGCTGGGTGTACGCTCGCGGGGTGCCGAAGCGGTGTTGTATGGGGAGAGCTTTCCGTTTGCCCTGGCCCATGCGTTGCAATTGGCCGAGAGCTCGGGGTGCACGTTTGTCTCGCCTTTTGACGACCCGGACGTGATCGCTGGCCAAGGCACCGTGGCAATGGAAATCTTGCGCCAGCAACAGGGACCGCTGGACGCGATCTTTGTGCCGGTGGGCGGCGGTGGCCTGATCGCCGGGATTGCCGCTTACGTGAAATACCTGCGCCCGGAGGTACGCATCATCGGCGTCGAGCCCGAAGGCTCCAGTTGCCTGTTGGCGGCCCTGCGCGCCGGTGAGCGAGTGGTGCTGCCGAGTGTCGACGGGTTTGCCGATGGCACCGCAGTGGCGCAGATCGGCGCCTTTGGTTTTGAAATCTGCCGTGACTGGGTGGATGAGGTCGTCACCGTCAGCAACGACGAATTGTGCAGTGCCATCAAATTGATCTACGACGACACGCGCTCCATCACCGAGCCCTCTGGCGCGCTGGCGGTAGCAGGCATTCGCCGCTATGTCGGCCAAAAAGGCGTGCGCGGGCAGACCCTGGTGGCGGTGAATTCCGGTGCCAATATCAACTTTGATAGTTTGCGACATGTTGCTGAAAGAGTGGCGGCGCAAGGTGCAAGTTAGTGCATAAACGTTTAATCGACGCTGTTCGGCGATGATTCGCGCTGCGTAAACTGAGTTATATAAATGGGCCTGCCGCTTATGAGGAAAAGTTACAACAAGAGTCGATTTTGCCGAGTACGCTGATGAAGGTAAGCGCCTTCCAGGGTCGGTAAGGCGCGGCAGGCAAGCGTCTGCCGGATACACAATAATCTGTTGGCAGTCTCATAAAAGGAGAGGTTGGCCATGCTTTCGGAATTAGAACTTCGCAGCATTATTGAAGGAAGTTTCCTGCCCAAACGGTGCGAATGCACCAAAGCCGAAGATGCTTCGCTGACGATCAGGGTCTATGACGACCGTGACCGCGACCGAGTGGATTTGGAAGTCAAAGGCATAAACGCCGATAAACTCGACAGCAGTCGAGCCATTTGCAACCTCATCAGCGGGTTGCGCGAAGACCTCAAGCACACCCATGCACCCGCTCTGCAAAGAGTCGGAGCGCGCGGCTATTACTAGGTGGTAGTTTGAGGTTGAGTCACCGAAGACCTGTGGGCCTGGATAAACGCCAGGCCCAATACGGGTTTTTTCGCCGCATTTCAGCTCTGAAACAGGCAAGCCTGGGACATCTTCGGGTAGCTCACGTAGTGCACTTCGCCGGCCTTGTCCACGAACTTGATTGATGCATTGATCACCTGGCATTCAGTGACCTGAGGCTCGGTCATGGCAATTACTTTTTGAACGTCCATGGTCTTGCCGTAGTGATAAGGCACCGGTTGCTCATTGGCTTGGGTGAACGCCGATACGGCGGCCAGCGCCAAGGTGCTGGCGAGGGTAACCAGGGTTTGTGTTTTCATCAGTGTTCTCTTCCACAGTGGTCTGTTCATCGACGTGATGAACGGGAGGCCCGACCCGGGTAACAGCAGAGGCTGCCAGGGGCGGTAGGACGCACTGTTGTTTACCGATATTAACTATGGATTAACGTAACGATTGGCAGACAGGTCCTACATGCCATTCGGTTTTTTCTTGGCGGATAGCCGAAAATACCCACGTATTTGTAGGAGATATGCTCGTTTTAGTGAAGTGGCGCAGGCCCGCCCCGGCTCTTTTCAGGGGCCGGGTGGCGGAGCGCCATTGAAGGAGAGCGTCGCTACCGTCTCAATTCTGAAAATCGCAGGCTTCGGACATCTTCCGATAGCCCACATCTTCGACTTTGCCGGCTTTATCGACGAACTTGATATCAGCGTTGATGACCTTGCACACATTAGTGTCGGTCTCGTGCATGGCAATCACTTTGTCGATGTTCAAGGGCATGCCGTATTGATAAGGCACTGGCTTGCTGGCAGCCGTCTGGGTGTCGGCCTGGGCCATGCCCGAGACCGCTGCCAGGGCCAAGGTGCCGGTAAAAACTAAAGTACGCAGTTTCATGAGGGTTCTCCGCAAGTCGTTCGCGGGCGCATCAACACGATGCACCGGCGGCCGCACGGGCCCGGGGGCGGTGAGTGCGGTCAACTTCACGATCGGCTGGCGGGATTAACCTTGGATTAATTGTGGCCTAACTGACAAAACCTTCATGAACGTGTGTTCAGCCGAGCTGTTTTCGATACGGCAAGTCCGGCCCGGTCTTGCTGCAGGTCAACGCCGCGGCGCGGATCGCAAAGCCCAGCATACTGTCGATCTGCGCACGTGTGAGCTGGTGCAGGCCTTGCACCGAATCCAGCTGCTGCTCGGTCAACCAGGCAATCAACGCCGCCTGGAAGGTGTCCCCGGCCCCGACCGTATCGGCCATCACCACGTTGACCGCCGGCGCAGACCATGTGCCGTGCTGGCGGCTGAACACCGTAGCGCCTTCGCCGCCACGGGTGAGGAACACCAGTTGGCAGCGGTGTTGCAGCCAGCCTTGCAGGACACTTTCCGGCGATTGATCGGGGTAGAGCAGGTGCAAGTCTTCATCGCTGACTTTGATCAGGTCGGCGTGCTTGACCAGTTCGGCCACGCGGTCACGCCACAGCTGGATATCCGGCTGCGGGTTCAGCCGTACGTTGGGATCGAGGCTGATCAGGCGCTTGCCGCTTTCGCGCTTGACCAGGCTCAGCAACGTGTCACCAATCGGCTGCACCACCAGCGAAAACGAGCCGATATGCACCCCGCGAATCTCGTCGCCCAGTGTGGGCAGGTGCGCGACCTCCAGCTGGCGGTCAGCGCAGCCTTCGCCGCGAAAGCTGTATTGCGGCGAGCCATTGGCACCCACGGCGACCATCGCCAGTGTGGTCGGCGCGGCGAACTCCACCAGGAATTGCTCACTCACCCCTTCGTCCCTGAGCACTTGCAGCAAGCGGCGCCCGAGGAAGTCGGTGGACAAACCGCCGAACAGCCCGGCCTCGATACCCAGGCGGCGCAAACCCACGGCCACGTTGAACGGCGAACCGCCGGCAATCGCTTTGTAATTGACCTTGGAGGCCTGCCCGCTGGCATCCTCTTCGCTGAAAAAATCGAACAGCGCTTCGCCACACACCAGATACATAGTCGTTCGCTCTTAAAGGGTTGCCACGAGCTGTTGATAGCGCTCGTAGGCGTGTTGATAGGCGCTTACATTGTGGGCCGACGGCAGCGTGCGGCTGGCCGGATCGACGCTTACGCATTTGTCGCACAGGCTGGTCAGGGGCTCGCCGGATTGGCTCCAGGCTGCCTGGATCGCCGCGCCCAGGGCCGCCGCTTCACTTTGTTCAGTGCAGACCACTTCGGTGTTCATGATATCGGCAACCATCTGGCGCCACACCGGGCTTTTCGAGCCGCCGCCGATCAGGCGGATGCTCTGGCCTTGCACGCCGGTCTGACGCAGCAGGTCCAGGCCATAACGCAGGCCAAAGGTAGTGCCCTCGACCACCGCGCGGCACAGGTTGGCGCGGGTCAGATTGGTCATGGTCAGGCCGTGCACACTGCCGGTGGCGTGGGGCAGGGCGGGCACACGTTCGCCGTTGAGGAAGGGCAGCATGCTCACGCCATCGGCGCCGATCGGCGCTTGGGCGACCAAGGCGTTGAACGTCGCCAGGTCCAGCTCGAACAGCTCGCGAATCACTCCGGTAGCGTTGGTCAGGTTCATGGTGCAGATCAAGGGCAGCCAGCCGCCGCTGGAGGAGCAGAAGGTCGCGACCGAGGCTTGCGGGCTCACATTCGGCTGGTCGGCAAACGCATACACGGTGCCGGATGAGCCCAGGCTCATAGTGATGACACCGGGGGCGATATTGCCCGTGCCGATGGCGCCCATCATATTGTCGCCGCCACCGCTGGAGACGACGGCGTTGGGGTTGATGCCCAGGCGTTCGGCGATGGCGGGCAGAATCGTGCCCACCGCTTGATGTGCTTCGATCAAGGCCGGCAGCGCAGCTTCCAGGCGGCCGCTCGGGTCGATGTGTTTGAGCAGTGCCACATCCCATTCACGGGTGCGCACGTTGAAGTAGCCGGTGCCCGACGCATCGCCGTACTCCGCGACGGCACGGCCGGTCAGCCAGTAGTTGAGGTAGTCGTGGGGCAGCAGGACATGGGCGATGCGGGCGAACACGTCCGGGTGTTGTTCGCGGGTCCAGAGCAGTTTCGACACCGTGTAACCCGGTGCAATCGCCACGCCGAGGCGTTCCAGCGAGCCATTCTCGCCACCCAAATACGCCAGCAGGCGGTCGTTTTCCGGCGCGCTTTCGGTATCGCACCAGAGTTTGGCCGGGCGCAGCACCTGGCCTTGGTCATCCAGCAAAACCAGGCCGTGTTGCTGGCCGGAGACGCCGATGCCGAGGATGTCCTGGCCATCCACACCTGCCTGTTGCAGAGCACGGTGGGTGGCCTCGGTGAAGGCGTCCAGCCATTCCTGGGTGTGCTGTTCGCGACGGCCATTGGCGCCGCTGATCAGCGTGTGCGCGGCGGCGCCCAGGCCCAGCACCTTGCCGCTGGAAGCGTCGAGGACGATGGCCTTGGTACCTTGGGTGCCACAGTCGATGCCGAGGTAGAGGTTTTGCTGGGTCATGGTGGAGTGCTCAGCAGTATTGTTGGATTGAAAATGTGATCAATGTGGGAGCGGGCTTGCTCGCGAATGCGGTGAGTCAGTGAAGAATAAATTGACTGAAACACCGCATTCGCGAGCAAGCCCGCTCCCACATTTTGATCCGGTTCAGTCAGTTAATCTTGGCGAGCAGACCTTCCAAGGTCTTCGTCACGCCCTGATCTCGAAGGCTTTGATAACACCGCTCGAACGCTGCCACAAACTCCGCTGACTTGGGAATAGCCGTGCCAAAAATCTCCTCAACACCCAGTAACCGTTGGCTGATCAGTGCCTCATCACTGACCAGGCCCTGGCAGAACTGCGCGCGCGGGTCCGGAATCGTGTAGGCCACGCCATTCTCATCGACACCTTTGAGGTACAACGCCCAAGCGGCCACAATCAGTGCGGCACGCTCCGTCTCGCGCCCGTCCGCGATCAAACGATTGATGGTTGGCACAGTGAATTTCGGAAACTTCGACGAGCCATCGGAACACACGCGCTCCAACTGGTCGGCAATTGCCTGGTTGGAGAAACGATCCACCAGGGTTTGCTTGTACGCCGTCAGGTCGATGCCCGGCACCGGCGCCAGGTTCGGTGTGACGTCCAGGTCCATGTAGGCACGCATGTAGGCGACAAACACCGGGTCATTCATGGTTTCGTGAACAAACCGGTAACCCTTCAGAAAACCCAGGTAGGTCAGGGCCAGGTGGCTGCCATTGAGCAGGCCGATCTTCATCTCTTCGTAGGGCGTGACGTCGTCGGTGAATTGCACGCCAACCGTTTCCCAGGCCGGGCGACCGTTGACGAATTTGTCTTCCAGCACCCACTGCACAAAGGGTTCGCATACCACTGGCCAGGCATCGTCGATGCCGTGGTCATCATGCAACTGCAGACGGTGGGCGGTGCTGGTCATGGGCGTGATGCGGTCGACCATGGCGTTCGGGAAGCTCACGTTGGCCTTGATCCAGTCATGCAGCTCGGCGTTGTGCAGGGCCGCAAAGGCCAGCAGTGCCTTGCGCGTGACGCCGCCGTTGTGCGGCAGGTTATCGCAGGACATTACGGTGAACGCCGCAGTGCCGGCCGCACGGCGCTGGGTCAGCGCCGCGCAGATAAAGCCGAACACGGTTTTCGGTGACTCAGGGTGCGCCAGGTCGTGCTGGATCTGCGGCAGGTGGGCCATGAATTCGCCGTTGCTGTCGTCGATGCAGTAGCCGCCTTCGGTGATGGTCAGCGAGACGATGCGAATCTCGGGGCTGGCCAGCTTGTCGATCAGTGCTTGAGCGCCGTCGTCGGCCAGCAGCATTTCGCTGATGGCGCCGATCACGCGCACCTCGGTGTCGTCGGTATCGCCCAGCTCATACAAGGTGAACAGGTAATCCTGGCCGGCCAGGTCGTCGCGGGCCTTGCGGTCCTCGGCACGCAGGCCGACGCCGCAGATGCTCCAGTCGAGGCCCGCGCCGGTATTCATCAAGGCATCGGTGTAATACGCCTGGTGTGCGCGGTGGAAACCACCGACGCCGATATGCGCGATACCCTGCGTAGTGCTGGAAATCGCGTAGGCCGGAATTTTCACTTCCGGCGCCAGTTGGGTGAGGTTCTGTTTATTCAGTTTCATCACAAATCTCGCGAAATCAGGCGGCAGCGCGCAGTGGTCGGGCCACGGCCACGCCGTCGGTGTCGAACAGATGGCAGTGCGCCGGGTCCAGGTGCAGGTGCAGCGTTTCGCCATATTGGCTGGCCATGTCGCCGCGAATCCGCATGGTCAACGGCTCGCCGTTGGCGGTGATGACGTGGCAGAAAGTGTCGCTGCCCAGGCGTTCGCCGACGTCGGCAGTGACGGTCAGCGTGGTTTGGCCGGGCGAGGCAATTTCCAAGTGTTCCGGGCGAATGCCCAGGGTCACCGCGCTGCCCACGCTCAAGCTGGCACCACTGAGCGGCAGGCTGATCCGGGTGCCGGCGTCCAGCTGTACTTCGCAGCCCTGGCCCTCAACGCGGGTGACCTTGCCCTTGAGGAAGCCCATTTTCGGCGTGCCGAGAAAACCCGCCACAAACAGGTTGGCCGGCTGGTGGTACAGCTCCAGCGGCGAGCCGACTTGTTCGATACGGCCACTGTTCAGCACGACGACTTTGTCCGCCAGGGTCATGGCCTCGACCTGGTCGTGGGTCACGTAGATCATGGTCGCCTGCAGTTCTTTATGCAGGCGCGCCAGTTCCAGGCGCATCTGCACGCGCAGGGCGGCGTCGAGGTTGGACAGCGGTTCGTCGAACAGAAAGATCTTCGGGTTACGCACAATCGCGCGGCCGATGGCCACCCGCTGACGCTGGCCGCCGGACAGCTGCTTGGGCTTGCGCTCCAGCAACGGGCCGAGTTCGAGGATGCGCGCCGCTTCGCTGACTTTGCTTTCCACCAGCTTCTTGTCCACGCCGGCCAGGTCGAGGGCAAACGACATGTTCTTGCGCACGCTCATATGCGGGTACAACGCGTAGGTCTGGAACACCATCGCCAGGTCGCGCTTGGCCGGGGTAACTTCGGTGATGTCGCGGCCATCGAGTTCGATGGTGCCTTCGGTGACTTCTTCAAGGCCCGCGATCAAACGCAGCAGGGTGGATTTACCGCAGCCGGACGGGCCGACAAAGACCACGAATTCCTTGTCGTTCACTTCCAGGTCAATGCCCTTGATGATGGAAAAGCCTTCGAAGCCTTTTTGCAGATTCTTGATTTTCAGGTTGGCCATGGGATGGGCCTCCACGTCTAAATTCGTTTTTGTTAGAGAGCAGCCGTTATTTCACGGCGCCGAAGGACAAACCGCGCACCAGCTGTTTCTGGCTGATCCAGCCAAAAATCAGGATCGGCGCACAGGCCAGGGTCGAGACGGCAGACAATTTGGCCCAGAACAAACCTTCGGGGCTGGAGTAGGAGGCGATCAGTGCGGTCAGTGGCGCGGCGTTGGACGAGGTCAGGTTCAACGACCAGAACGCCTCGTTCCAGCACAGGATCAGCGACAGCAACACGGTGGAAGCCAGGCCACCCTTGGCAATCGGCAGCAGCACGCGGACCATTTCCTGCCACAGCGTGGCACCATCCAGGCGGGCGGCTTCGAGGATGTCTTTGGGGATGTCCTTGAAGTAGGTGTAAACCATCCACACCACAATCGGCAGGTTGATCAGGGTGTAGATGATGATCAGCGCAATGCGCGTATCGAGCAGGCCAAAGCTCTTGGCCAGCAGGTAGATCGGCATCAGTACGCCCACCGGCGGCAGCATCTTGGTCGACAGCATCCACAGCAGCGTGCCCTTGGTGCGCTGGGTTTCGTAGAACGCCATGGAGTAGGCGGCCGGCACCGAGATCAGCAGGCACAGGGCAGTGGCGCTGAACGAAATCACCACCGAGTTCCAGGCGTAGGCGAAGTAGTTGCTGCGCTCGTTGATGTGCAGGTAGTTCTCCAGCGTCGGCGTGAAGATGAACTGCGGCGGCGTGGCGAACGCGTCGATTTCGGTCTTGAAACTGGTCAGTACCATCCAGAAGATCGGGAAGAAAATCAGGATCGCAATGGCCCAGGCCAGGGTGCCGAGCAGCAGGCTTTGCAGGCGGCGGGATTGTTGAAGCGTCATGGCGCGGCCCTCAAGGCTTGTCAGTCAGGTTTTTGCCGATCATCCGCACCAGGATGATCGCCGCGATATTGGCGATGACCACGGCAATCAAGCCGCCGGCCGAGGCCATGCCCACGTCGAACTGCACCAGCGCCTGGTTGTAGATCAGGTAGGCGAGGTTGGTCGAGGCGTAGCCGGGGCCACCGTTGGTGGTGGTGAAAATTTCGGCGAACACCGAGAGCAGGAAGATGGTTTCGATCATCACCACCACGGCAATCGGGCGGGCCAGGTGGGGCAATGTCAGGTGCCAGAAGATCGCAATGGCGCCGGCACCGTCCAGGCGTGCGGCTTCCTTTTGTTCCTGGTCGAGGGACTGCATGGCGGTCATCAGCAGCAGGATGGCGAAGGGCAGCCATTGCCACGACACAATGATGATGATCGACAGCAACGGGTAGTGCGCCAGCCAGTCCACGGGCTCGGCGCCGAACAACTTCCACACGGCGGCGAGCACGCCCGACACCGGGTGGAAAATCAGGTTCTTCCAGATCAGCGCACCGACGGTGGGCATGATGAAGAACGGCGAAATCAACAACACCCGCACCACCCCGCGACCAAAAAACTCACTGGCCTCGAGCAGGGCACTGATCAGCACGCCGAACACCACGCTGATCAGCAGCACGCTGCCAACCAGCAACAGGGTATTGGTGGCGCCGGGCAGGAAGCCCGAGTCGGTGATGAAGTAGGTGAAGTTCTCCAGCCCCACGAATTGGTTTTCGCCGGGGTAGAGCAGGTTGTAGCGGATCAGCGAAAAGTACAGCGTCATGCCCAGCGGCACGATCATCCACAGCAGCAGCAAGGCCACCGAGGGGCTGACGAGGAACCAGCCGGGGTTGGCCAGGCGGCTTTTGCGCGGCTTTTCCTGCGTGGTGGTTTGCACTTGGGCAGTGTTGGTATTCATAGGGTCAGAACCAGTCAGGTACATGCAGAACGAGAGTCGAAGCGCGGTCAATGTGGGAGCGGGCTTTTGTGGGAGCTGGCTTGCTTGCGATGGCATCCACTCGGCTTAACTGACAGACCGAGGTGTCTGCATCGCAGGCAAGCCAGCGCCCACCTAAAGCAGCTCCCACATGAAACGGGTCCCCACATTGACAGTGGCTAGCCTGCTTTACTTGGGATAACCCGCCCGCTTCATTTCACGCTCGGTGGTGGTCTGCGCGGCGGTCAAGGCTTGATCCACCGTTTGCTGACCGGTCAGCGCGCCCGAGAAGAACTTGCCGACCTGGGTACCAATCGCCTGGAATTCAGGAATGGTCACCAGCTGGATACCGATATACGGCACTGGCTTGAGGGTCGGTTTGGTCGGGTCGGCGACTTTCAGCGATTCGAGGGTCACTTTGGCGAACGGCGCCGCCTTCATGTACTCGTCGCTGTAGGTCGACTTGCGCGTACCTGGCGGTACGTTGGCAATGCCGTCGGTCTTGGCGACCAGTTGGCTGTATTCCTTGGAAGTGGCCCAACTGGTGAACACCTTGGCGGCGTCCTTGGCTTTGGAACTGGTCGGAATAGCCAGGGACCAGGAGTACAGCCACGACGTGCCCTTGTCGGTTTTCTCGTGTGGGGCGAAGGTGAAGCCGACATGGTCGGACACCTTGCTCTGGGTTTTGTCGGTCACGAACGAGCCGGCCACGCTGGCATCGACCCAGATCGCGCACTTGCCGCTGTTGAACAGCGCCAGGTTTTCGTTGAAACCGTTGCTGGAAGCCCCCGGTGGGCCGGATTTCTTCATGTTGTCGACGTAGAAGTTCAGCGCGTCCTTCCACTCTGGGCCGTTGAATTCCGGCTGCCACTTCTCATCGAACCAGCGCGCACCGTAGCCGTTGGCCAGGGTGGTGATCAGCGCCATGTTCTCGCCCCAACCGGCTTTACCGCGCAGGCACAGGCCGTATTGCTCTTTGGTCTTGTCGGTGAGTTTTGCCGCGAATTCACCGATCTGGGTCCAGGTCGGGTGCTCAGGCATGGTCAGCCCGGCGTCCTTGAACAGGTCGGTGCGGTAGTAGGTGATCGAGCTCTCGGCATAGAACGGCAGGGCGTACAGCGAACCTTTGACGGATAAACCGTCACGTACTGAAGGGAACACATCGTCGAGGTCGTAGGACGCCGGCAGGTCTTTCATCGGCTCCAGCCAGCCCTTGGCGCCCCAGAGTGCAGCTTCGTACATGCCGATGGTCAATACATCGAACTGTCCGCCCTGGGTGGCGATGTCGGTGGTCAGGCGTTGGCGCAGCACGTTTTCTTCGAGCACCACCCAGTTCAGCTTGATGTCCGGATGCTCGGTCTCGAAGGTTTTCGAGAGTTTTTGCATGCGGATCATGTCGCTGTTGTTGACGGTGGCAATGGTCAGGGTTTGCGCGCCAAGACTGACGGCGCTGAGGGTCATGCATACAGTCATGCAAGAACAGGTAAGCAGAGCTTTTGCTGTGAACTTCATCGCGCACTCCATTTCCGCGCCCAAGGGCTACGGAAGGACAGTTATTGTTGTTGTGTCTTCCTACAAGCAGTCAGGAAGAGTGTGCGTTGATTACAGCCTTCAAATGGGGTTATGACAAATCCTTGGGCGCACTGGGACTGATACTTTTTTGCACTCCTCGCGGGCTTGGCTGAAACGGTTTACTCGGGACCGAGCGAAAAGCACTGTCATTTCGCAACAGTCGCTTTTGCCCGGCGCGGTTGGGTTTTAGGTGCGGTTGTAACCGTGAGAGTAGGGCGTCTTTGGTTTGACGACGAGCGCGTTCATCCAGTTCTTGTCCAGAGGGCTGATTGGCCCACGCCCCTCCAGGATCTTCAGACCTTCATCTGCCCAGCGGGTCATGACCTCTTTCACTTTCTGCGTGTACTCGCGGGCGGGGCACGCGATATCCGCCCACGGGTCGACAATCCAGGCATCCGCCCAGGCAGGGCCCGAGAAGTCGACGGTACCTGCCGGCAATTCAGAGGGGCCACCTACCACGGTGAACACATGAGCGTCTGACGCCGTCCATTCGTAAGCGCGGCCACCGCTTTTTGTAATAATGTCTTTTGAGACCAAAGCCATTTCTCCACAGTTCCCGGCGCCGGACTTCAACACCAGGTTTGAGTAACTCAACGCATCAGGAGCAACGGTATGACGCAACCAATTAAGGGTCATATTCGCAGCGTCCGCGCGCGCTTGATCTGCCGCTGATCGCACTTGGTTGCTGGGGCCTAACCCTGTGGCTTTCAGGTCACGGTTCACGTTGGATTTGGCTTGTTGCGCGTAGAATTTGTTTTGCTGCTCGGCCGTCCACGTCGCGAAGCCGGCAGGCTTGGTCAGTGCTTGCACTCGAATCGGCTTGAGGGCGATATCCGCCTTACCGATCGCTTTGGTTCGCTGGAGTTGGTAGAGAACTTCGCGTTGCTGTTCCTTTGTTAGGCTTTTGCTGAAAGCTTTTAATTCATCGATCTCGCTTTTCGAGTAACCCGAACGTTCAAGCTCTTTAAATGCGGCGTCGAGTTTCGGCAGTACGATGAAATTGGCGTCAAATGGCGTCTTGGAGGCACCTTGTCGGATGCTGAGTTTATTCCTGTAGCCCTGGACCAGCGGTAATTCGAGGGGCGTGCATTTTGTAAACGTCAGTTCGCCAGTGGCTGCGTTGTTCAGTTTCGCGTAGTAGAACTCGGCTGTATCCGCTTCTATCACTAGGTATTTATCGGCGCTGCCGGCGCGCAAATCGTCAATGATTATGCCGCGCACTTCGCGTTTGTCGTCGCACATCGTGCTGATGCTGTTGAGCTTGACCACGCGGCTCTCGCGCGCCAGTGCATCTGACGTTTGGCCGGCGTAAAGGCCAAATTGAGGGTCATGCTTAATGCTGCCTTTAATCTGCGTTTTATAGGCAATGGGCTTGTTATCCAGCACGGGTTTAAGTTGGGGGCCCATTTCGCCGTCGACCATTTTGAAACGGCGTCGCTCGAAAATGACAAATTGATCTTTCTTAAACAGCTTTGGCTCCGAGGGAAACAAGCGTACGTGTTCAAGCGCTTGAAGTTCCCGGTTCGGTTCGCCGCTGACGTTGCCGATTACCTTGGAGAAACAGGTGTCATTGGCTCCGCGCCTGACTCTGCCGTTGCCTACCGAGGGAATTGGGCAGAACGCCTCAAAGCCGTCCAGAGGCTTGTAGTGATCGGCTGACGTCAGGTCGGTGAGGATGTTGGGCTTGCCGGAGTCGTAACGGTAAACCGTGCCCTCATTGACCAGGTCGAAGCCATTGGCGCGGGGAATGGTGTAGGCGTCTTCAGTCAGGGGTTTCTCAGCCACCAGCGCTTGGGCACCGTCTGAGAAAGTCTCCTGCCGCAGGGCTGACGATGTATCCGAGACAAAGCCTTTCAGGGCTGGTCCGTCAGTCGCCATGGTTTTGGGGTTATAGAAATACCATTCTCCGTCCTGGAGCATGGCGGTGAGCTTGATCCGTTCCCCTGCACGACTCAGCATGCCATCTGCCATGTTAGCCGCTGGGGTCAACGTGTCCGCAGTCTGCTCGGCAATATGGCCGCCCTGCATTCGGCTCAATGCGTTAAGAGATTCCGAGGTGTGGGCGGCGGTCATGTCCGTCAGGGCAATACTTTCGGTTTCTTTAGCCCCGAACTTATCGATGAATTTGGCGGAGACTTTGGCCGCCGCCCAGCTCGCGCCTGATTTTGCCAAGGTCCACAGTTTGCCGGCGCCCTCTGTGGCGACGTAGATCGCAACATCAATGGCGAGGTCTACGCCTGCCTTGAGGAACTCACCGTGGTAAAGGTCTTCGAGGCTGCTTGCCCCAGGCAGGGAATGCCAAACAGCTTTGAAGAAATCACTCGGTTCTGTAGCGGTTTCAAGGGTGTTGCTCGACCAATTGCGATGCAGGTTTAGAAACTGAGCTTTGTTCAGGTAGGTCGAGTCGACCATGACGCGGGCCAGCTTGGATATTCGCCCGCTCGCGTAGTGGGGGGAGAACGTGTCGGTTTCAGTGCGGGCCGGGAAAGAGACTTCCAAAGGCCAGGGTTCGTTGTTGTCATCGAGAAGGTGCTGGTCAGTGATGCTCAATACAACGTCGGATTTAACGCCCTGTTGGGGGTCAGTACCATTTTTGAACGCTTGCGCATCGATTTCGAGGCTGACCTTTTTGCCAAGTGGTGTTGAGGGGTCAATGTCGGCAATTCTTACGATCTGGCCACTTGCCGGATACACCGCAAAATCCCTTCTTAAGCCCTTGTAGACAGACGTCATCACCATGCCGCTACCGGCACCCTCAACATTCAAAAACTCCACTTCGCCATAGAGCAGACTATTGCGCTCTTCCACAGGCAGTTTTCTGAGCATGTGCTCGAACAACGTCACGGTGTGACGCCTGCGCAGGTTGAAGTCTTGCTTTATGGCGTTGTCGAAGTCGTTGTTGATAACCGGGAAATCGGGCTCTTTTGCTCTGTTACGCAGGCGGTCGAAATCCACATGATGACCTTCCTGTATCCAGCTTTCATCCAGTCTGCCGGCTTCATAGATTTCTGCGAGGCTATAGTGGCGGCCGGTGATTACACCCCAGGCTTCGTTTTCCACCATAAACCGAGATTCATAATCGATGTCGGCGCCCAATTCTTCTCTTAGAACCTTAAGTGTCATGCTCCGTCTATTGGGCGCTTCAACCTGGCTCAGCCAGCTTATCGCTTCGGCGGTTGCTTTCGTTTGTGCCTGAAGTTTTACCTGGCTGTCTTTCAGTTGTTCTAATGTGTAGTTGTCCTTGTTGACGTCGTTATTGAGGGCCGCCCAATCCAGCAATGGGTTCATCTGCGCATAGCTCTGGATCTGCGCTTCCAATGCTGAAATGGGGTTGATGTTGTGGTAATTCATGACCTGTTGGTAAGTCATGCCTAGCGTGGCGCCGGGGGCTGCCCACTCAATCCGGTTCACTGCTGTCGTAAAGCTGACCCATTCCGGGGAGCCGAGGGTCACGGTGTTTGGTACCTCTTTTACCAGCAGTTGTGGCGCCATACCCGACATCATCAACCGCCCGATGACGGGCTCAAGGTTGGCGGGGATGCGTTTTTTTGCAGCCAAGTCCCGGATGAACTGGTCATGAATAAACTTGGCACTCTGTCCTGAGTAAGCAGCCCCCATCAAGTCAATACCGGCGACAGTCTTATGTTGAGCGCCGGCCGTCGGGTCAACCTCCAACACCAGCGCGGTCAATAACCATTGTTTCAGGCTGATCACGGTGGCAGCGCCCCTCATCTCGGTTTCCAGGTTACTGGCGAGCTCAAGCGCTGCACCGCTGGAGAGGAGTTGAGCCAGCGCCTGTTCGGGGTCGGCGCTGAGGTCGGTAACGTTGGCGCTCAGATAACTGAGAAGGTTGTCATGCGCGCCAATGGACGTTTTCACGAACTCAGCCACCGCAACGCGTTGCTCTGTACTCAGCGATAGTTGTGTGGACAGAAACCCCCAGCGATTACCCAGGGGAGGGGACTGTGGGACAGGCGCTTGCAGTGCTGCGAGCAAGTTATCGTTGTCTGCCTTGGAGGTCGTTGGGTACCAGCCTTTGTGGGACAGGAATGCTGCAACGGTGGTCACGCTTTTAGGCTGGTGGTCTGAGTACGGGTCGACAATAAAGCGTCTTGAGCCGCTCTCGGAGCTCCAATTCTTTAACTCATGGATCAACGCATACCGGTCGTTGCTATTGCCCAGTGCTGTTTTTTGCTGGTTCAGCCAGGTTACGACTTTTTGTGGGTTTTCAGGAGGCCTGGGGAATTGTTGAGAGCGGCCTATCAGCGCTGTTTGTTGCTCGAATGCGTCGCTGCCGGGGGCGGTACTGATGCTGTAAAAAATGGCCACTCGTTCGAATGGCGCGCTGTTGCTGTTGACGTTAACCAGCGCGATCGGTTTGCCAGGCGCCGCGAATACAGTAGCGGCTTCCAATACAGGATTGAGTACATCAAAATGCTCAGGGTGCTTTTTCGCAAAGTCGGTGGCGGTAAAGCGCTGGTCAACGCCATTGACCTTGGCGATCAGCGCATGGCTTGTGGGGTCATAGCGCAGGGACGTCAGGTCAATATTCTGTTGGCTGGCCCATTCAATGAAACCATGCCCCTTGAGCGCTTTGCCCAGGTAGTCCCACCACTGGCCAAACAGGCTGTTAGCCGGGATCGGTTGGATGGTTTTTGAGGCGGCCTGGGTCGGGTTGGGTTTCAGCTCAAGCATCGTACCGTGCAGAGTGGTTGCCAGTTCACTTTCGGCGTTAGCCAAAACGTCTGCGCGTGTCTCTTCGGTTTCTACTGGCGTGCTGGTGTTGGCCTTGACGGCGGCGGCCAGGGTTTCAAGGGGGGAGGCCGTAAGCGGTGTGTCTGCAAGTTGTTGTTTCACTGCCTGCTGGCGCTGCTGTACGGCGATGGAGGCGGGGTCGCTGGGGGAGGCGTCGAACAGCGCCTTGAAAGCTTTGTTTTGGCTCATCTCATCTATGCGGGCCAGCGTGGCCGCAAGCTGGCGCTGCTGCCAGCCCTGTCGCCGAGTGTCCTCTTGGTGAGGAGGCGGTTCGTTGTAAAACGCCATGACCTCATACAGGCGCGCAGACTTCCTGGCGGGGTAGGTAACGTCATCCTCAGAACCGGCGGCCATCTGTTGTACCGCATTCTGTATCTCGCCCCAGACATCGGTCCAACCGGATACATCGTTCAAGGTGAACGTGGTGTTGACGCCATTCACTTTGCCCGTGAGCACACCGCTGACTGGGTTGATGCGCACGCTGGTGGGGTCGAGGTTGTTCTCTTGGGCAAAGGTGCTAAAAGTGCTGCCGGTCAACGCAGTCAACAGGTTTTTGCGCACCAGGTTGAAGGTTGAATACTCTGGAATGTCCTGCAGGGTGACCGAAGTCTCGTAGTCACTCGTTTCGGGTACCAGTTTCATCATTCCACGGCCGACCAACTGCGCCAATGCCTGGTCGGCTTCCTCAACTTTTTGAGCGGCTGTGGGCGGTGCAAACTGTGCAAGCCGTTGGTTGAGTTGTTGCGGTGACAAATCCACGATCCGCTGGCGGGCTGCTCTTTGTTTCTGTTTGATGGGGGCGTCGAGTGGGTCGTTGCTGTTCAGCGTGCGGAACGTTCCATCACGCAAGAGTTGTTCGATGGTGGAAAGCTCGTCGTCGCGTGTGATGTTGCCCCATGGTATTCCATAGTATCTCGCCACTGTCGTCGGCGATGCGAGATCCGGGCCGAAGAAAGCAACCGCGGCGGCATTACCGTTCAATTTTTTTGCAGCGGCCAGGACCGCAGAAGATGCGGCGGCCCAGTCGGCATCTCGTTCCAGGTAGAAGTCGACGGGTTTGTTATTCGTTATTGCACTCAACATTCCACTGGTATTGATAAAGAGCTTCAGAGGATCAATGTTCTTGGCGTATGCAAACGATTTGAAAGGCTCTGAGTTCAACGCATCAGCCAGCTCCCCCCAGGCCTTGCCGAAAGTCGAGTCGGGGGGCACATCAATCGTGTCTAAACGACCGTAGAGGCCCTTGTCTTTGTTGAGCCTGTCGCGGATCAAGCCATTGCCGGCGGCTATGGCCAGTTGCCGGTCACTTTGGTCGACCAAGGCCCCGGCGAACTGACTCACCGACGCTTCTAATGGACGAGGTGCGACGGTGGGATTCTGCAAGTCTCGACGTGAGCGCGACGAGATAGGGCGAGCGTCAGGTGCACTGGGCGGGAGGCTGTCGATCGTTTCCTGACTCTGCGGGGCTTTGGTTTTTTGCGGGTTGAGTTCAGTGGGACGAATGATGGTGGTGTTAGCAGTAAACAGCGGAACATTGATCATGGCGTTGCCCTTTTACCAGCGTGTCAGAAAGCCCATCCCTCAGATGAATGAGTGATGTTGCCTACGCTGAGTAACAGGGGGGCCGGAAAGGTTCCTTTAACGGTGGTGGTAGTGGGGTGTTGCTGTCTCACCCGAATTTTTGTTCCAGATGTTTCACTTCCATCCCGCTCAAGCCGGGTTCTGTTCAGTAAGCCGCTGCACCGCCAGCCGGCGGTAGTGGGAAGGGGTCATGCCCTTGAGCTGCTGGAAGCGTCGGTTAAAGTTGGAGATGTTGTTGAAACCCGACTCAAAGCACACGTCCGTCACGGCTTTATCGCCGTCCGCCAGCAACTCGCAGGATTTGCTGATGCGCAGGCGGTTCACAAACTCGATAAACGTTCGCCCCGTCGCCTGTTTGAATACCCTGGAGAAATAGGTGGGCTTCATTCCCAGGTAGTCCGCCACTTCTTCCAACGATAACTCGCGGGCGTAATGCGCGAAAATGTAGTCCACCGCGCGGTTCGTGCGGTCGATGCTGTGCTCATCCGCCAGTTGCGGCGTGGTCACGCCGGACAACAATTGATAGTCCTCACACGCGCTCAGCACTTCCAGCAAGATAAAGAAGTGCCCCAGGCGCGCCATGCCTTGGGCCTCCTCGATGCGTTGCATCAAGGTCATGGCCTGGGCGATGGTCTTTTTGCAGCGAAATTCGATGCCGCACTGCGCCCGTTCGAGCAGCGGTGCCAGGGTCTTGAGTTCGGTGAAGATCTGGCTGCCGCCCTCAAACAGTTCATCGGTGAAATTCACCAGCATGTCGCGCTTGGGCACTACCTCGTCTTCATCCACCTGGCTGATCCAGTTATGGGGCAGGTTGGGGCCGGTGAGGAACAGGCTTTCCGGGTAGAAATTACCGATGTAGTCGCCGATAAACACTTTGCCGGAGCTGGCCACGATCAGGTGCAGCTCGTACTCCTTGTGGAAATGCCAGCGCACCAGCGGGCAGGGGAAACCGTGTTGGCGATAGATGATGGACAGACCGTTGTGATCGTCCATCAGCTCGTAGGAAGGGTCGGTGATTCGCGCTGCTCGGGTCATGCTGCCGTCGCTTTATTGTGGTTGCTGCTTGGGATAATGCCCCCTTGCGCGTGACCTCGCCAGCGTCGGTGTTTATACGGTGCGGTTTTTCGCCTCGATCCACTGGGACATGTACTGCGTACTTTTATGCGCGTGGTGGCGCAGCATGCTGCCGGTGAAGTTGTCCCGGCGATGGCTGGCAAGTTGGCTGCGGCAACGCTCCAGGCAGTCCACCAGTGCGGGGCCGTGCAAGGTTTGGTCGTAGCGACGGGCCAGCAATTGGCGGCCGTCTTCCTGGGCTTGGGTCCAGCGTTCGTGGTCTTGGTACAGCGCCACGGCCGCAGCGGCCAGGCCCGTCGCGCTTTGCTCAATCGTGCCCGGCCACGGCTGTTCATCCCCCATGGCCTCGGCGCCAATCGGCGTGGTGATATTCGGCGTCCCGCAGAGCATGGCATCCGCCAGTTTGCCCTTGATGCCGGCGCCAAAGCGCAATGGTGCCAGGCAGATACGTGCGGCCGTCATCACTTGCAGGGCGTCTTCAGCCCAGTTCATCACATGAAAACCCTGCGCCGGGTTGTGCAATGCGGTGGCCTTGGGCGGTGTGTAGGAACCATAGATATGCAGTTGGGCGCCGGGCAATTGCTGGCGGATCAAGGGCCAGAGGCTGTTCTTCATCCACAGCACCGCATCCCAATTGGGCGCGTGGCGGAAGTTGCCGATGCTAAGGAAGTGCGCGCGGTCTGCGAACGGTACAAAGGCCTCGGTCGGCGGCTGCAGCATCAACGGGCACCAGTGGAGCAGGGCGGCGGGCACCTTGAATTGTTCGGTGAGCAGGCGGATTTCCACGTCGGAAATCATCAGGCTGATATCACAGCGGTAAATGGCCGCGATCTCGCGCTTGGCGACATCCGTGTTGGCCATCAACTGGAATTCTTCCGTCAGCGCCGGTGCAAACAGCGCGCTGAAATCATCGCTGTCGGGGTGGGCCTTGAGGTGGTCCTTGAGGCGCTGGTGGCGGGCATCCCGCAGGCTTTGCAGGTCGGAGGTTTCCAATACGCGCAGGGCGTCGGGGCAACACTTTTCGACGCGCCAGCCGAACTGTTCCTCCATCATGAAGCGGTCGAACAGTACGATGTCCGGGGCCAACGCGCTGACAAAATCATCGAAACTGCTGTTATTGAGTTCGATCGCGCATTCGGTAATACCCAGCGCCGGCAAGTCTGCCTTGTGCTCGCCTACGGTGGCCGGGCTGCTGAATGTGATGTCCCAGCCCTGGTCCAGGAAGCTTTGCAGAATCTGCATCATATGCCCGCCGGCCGCCGAGGAGCGCGGCTCCGGCCAGACATAACCAATGACCAGGACTTTGGTGGCGGGCTGATTCATCTGCAACGGATTCCTTGAGGGGCGTGCGAAAAGCGCGCAATTAAACCATAGGCCCGTGTACTTGGCGCGCCATGAGAATTTATGTCTGGCGGTAGGTAGCCACCTCAGTTTGTGGTTAACTTCGGGCTCTCGAATTCGTTCAATCAAACCCAGTATAAGGATTCCGTTCATGGCTCAAGTCACCCTTCGTGGTAACCCTGTCCAGGTTGAAGGCGAATTGCCGCAAACCGGTTCCGCCGCTCCAGCGTTCAGCCTGACCGCCGTTGACCTGTCGCAGGCAACCCTGGAAACGTTCGCCGGCAAGCGCAAAGTGCTGAACATCTTCCCAAGCGTCGACACCCCGACCTGCGCCACCTCGGTGCGCAAGTTCAATGCCGAGGCCAACACCCTGAGCAACACGGTTGTGCTGTGCATCTCCTCTGACCTGCCGTTTGCCCAGAAGCGTTTCTGCGGCACCGAAGGCCTGGACAACGTGCTGAGCCTGTCGGATTTCCGCGATGCCCACTTTGCCGTTGACTACGGTGTGTCCCTGGCCGACGGCCCGCTGCAAGGTCTGACCGCCCGCGCAGTTGTGGTGCTGGATGAAAACAACAACGTGCTGCACAGCGAGCTGGTCAGCGAAATCGGTCAAGAGCCGAACTACGAAGCAGCCCTGGCTGTTTTGAAGTAACTGTTTCAGCGCATTACTGTCGTTTTGCAGTAACACGCTTGATGCATGCTTGCGGCCTGGCCTAGTCCAGGCCGTTTTTATTTGCCCGTCAGCAGTTTAGTGAAATAGCGAACGGACTAAGGCCAGTAGTTAAAAGTTGTAAGTCCAAGGTAAATAGCCGGTAAAGGCGCTTTTCTTAATGCGCTCCAGTGCTTATCTTTCAGCCTCCCAAAGAAGAAGCTCTCGCGCCCAATGGTTGATCAATCCATGCAATCCTCCCCCCGCAACTCCCGCCGCTGGCTGTTTGGCCTGCTCGTGCTGCTGGTTATCGCCGGCCTGTGCTGGAAATTCTGGCCCGGCAGCACCAAGGATGCCGCCGAGAAAAAGCCGGCCGGGCATGCCGGCAAGTCGGGGATGATGCGCCCGGGCTTCGGGGGTTCCACCGGCCCGATTCCGGTGCGCGTGGCGCCGGCGGTGCTGGGGGAGTTTCCGGTGTACTACAAGGCCTTGGGCACGGTGACTGCGCTCAATACCATTAATGTGCGCAGCCGGGTGGGCGGTGAGTTGGTGAAGATCGCCTTTGAAGAAGGGCAGATGGTCAAGGCCGGTGACTTGCTGGCGGAAATCGACCCGCGCAGTTACCAGAACGCCTTGCTGCAGGCCCAGGGCACGCTGTTGCAGAACCAGGCCCAGCTGAAAAACGCGCAAGTAGATGTACAGCGTTACCGCGACCTGTATGCCCAGGACAGCATCGCCAAACAGACCCTGGACACCGCCGAAGCGTTGGTCATGCAGTACCAGGGCACGGTCAAGACCAACCAGGGCGCGGTGGATGACGCCAAGCTGAACCTCGAATTCACCAAGATTCGCGCACCGATCAGCGGCCGCGTCGGCTTGCGTCAGGTCGACGTAGGCAACCTGGTCGCCGCCAACGACACCACGTTCCTCGCGGTGATCACCCAGACCCAGCCGATCAACGTGGCCTTCACCTTGCCGGAAAACACCCTGGACACCGTCCTCAGCCGTTATCACGCCGGCAACAAGCTGCCCGTGGAAGCCTGGGACCGTGGCGATGTGAAAAAGCAGGCCGTCGGCGTGTTGCAGAGCCTGGACAACCAGATCGACGTTACCACCGGTACCCTGAAATTCAAGGGTCGTTTCGATAACAAGGACCAGGCACTCTTCCCCAACCAGTTCGTCAACGTGCACCTGCTGGCCGATACCCTGCATAACGTCGTGCTGGCGCCATCCGCGGCGATTCAGTTCGGCAATAACGGCACCTTCGTCTACAAGCTCGATGGCGACAAGAAGGTCAAGGTTCAGCCCCTCGTGATTGGCGACACCGATGGCGACAATACGGTGATCAAGGAAGGCCTGGGGGCTGGCGACCGTGTGGTGCTGGAAGGCACCGACCGCTTGAAAGACGGCAGCGAAATCGAAGTGGTCAACGACAGCAGCGAAGTAGAGACCACGCCGACCGAACACTTGCAAGGTAAACCCGCAGCAAAAGGGGAGACCGGCGATAAGACGGGCAAGGCGCAAAAGGTCGGTTCATGAACCTGTCGCGGCTGTTTATCCTACGCCCGGTTGCCACCACGCTGAGCATGCTGGCGATTGTCCTGGCCGGTATCATCTCGTATCGCTTGCTGCCGGTATCGGCCTTGCCTCAAGTGGATTACCCGACCATCCGGGTGATGACCCTGTACCCCGGCGCCAGCCCGGACGTAATGACCAGCGCGGTCACGGCACCGCTGGAGCGTCAGTTCGGGCAAATGCCCGGCCTGACCCAGATGGCGTCCACCAGTTCCGGCGGTGCGTCGGTGCTGACCCTGCGCTTCAACCTCGACATCAATATGGATGTCGCCGAGCAACAGGTGCAGGCCGCAATCAACGCCGCCACCAACCTGCTGCCCAAGGATTTGCCGGCGCCGCCGGTGTACAACAAGGTCAACCCGGCGGATACCCCGGTGCTGACCCTGGCCATTACCTCCAAGACCATGCTGCTGCCCAAGCTCAATGACCTGGTCGACACGCGTATGGCGCAAAAGATCGCGCAGATCAGCGGCGTCGGCATGGTCAGCATCGCCGGTGGCCAGCGCCAGGCCGTGCGTATCAAAGTCAACCCCGAGGCCTTGGCCGCCAATGGCTTGAACCTGTCGGACGTGCGCACCCTGATCGCCGCCTCCAACGTCAACCAGCCCAAGGGCAACTTCGACGGCCCGACCCGGGTGTCGATGCTCGACGCCAACGACCAGTTGGTCTCGCCCCAGCAATATGCCGAATTGATCCTGGCCTACAACAATGGCGCACCGTTGCGCCTTAAAGACGTGGCACAAATCGTCGACGGCGCGGAAAACGAACGCCTCGCCGCCTGGGCCAACGAAAACCAGGCCGTGCTGCTCAATATCCAGCGTCAGCCGGGTGCCAACGTGATCGAGGTGGTCGACCGTATCAAGGCGTTGCTGCCGAGCATCACCGACAACCTGCCGGCCGGCCTGGACGTGACGGTACTCACCGACCGCACCCAAACCATTCGCGCATCGGTGAAGGACGTGCAGCACGAATTGCTGATCGCCATTGCGCTGGTGGTGATGGTCACCTTCCTGTTCCTGCGCCGTGTCAGCGCGACCATTATTCCGTCGATTGCCGTTCCGCTGTCGCTGGTGGGCACCTTCGGCGTGATGTACCTGGCGGGGTTCTCCATCAATAACCTGACGCTGATGGCCTTGACCATCGCCACCGGTTTTGTGGTGGACGATGCCATCGTGATGCTGGAGAACATCTCGCGTTATATCGAGGAGGGCGAGACGCCGCTGGCAGCGGCCCTCAAGGGCGCCAAACAGATCGGCTTTACCCTGATTTCCCTGACCTTGTCGTTGATCGCGGTATTGATCCCGCTGCTGTTCATGGCCGATGTGGTCGGGCGGCTGTTTCGCGAGTTCGCCATCACCCTGGCGGTGGCGATCCTGATTTCCCTGGTGGTTTCGCTGACCCTGACGCCAATGATGTGCGCGCGTCTGCTCAAGCGTGAACCCAAGGAAGAAGAGCAAGGCCGTTTCTACAAGGCCAGCGGCGCCTGGATCGATTGGTTGATCGAGGCCTACGGCCGCAAGTTGCAGTGGGTGCTCAAGCACCAGCCGCTGACCTTGCTGGTGGCCATCGCCACCCTGGGCCTGACCGTGGTGCTGTATCTGGTGGTGCCCAAGGGGTTTTTCCCGGTGCAGGACACCGGGGTGATTCAGGGTATTTCTGAAGCGCCACAGTCGATTTCGTTTGCCGCCATGAGCCAGCGCCAACAGCAGCTGGCGAAGGTCATCCTGGCCGATCCGGCCGTTGAAAGCCTGTCCTCCTACATCGGTGTGGATGGCGATAACGCCACCCTCAACAGCGGGCGCCTGTTGATCAACCTCAAGGCCCACGGCCAGCGCGACTTGAGCGCAGCCCAGGTGATTACGCGCTTGCAGCCGGAAATCGACAAGCTGGTGGGTATCCGCCTGTTCATGCAGCCGGTGCAGGACCTGACCATCGAAGACCGCGTGAGCCGCACCCAGTACCAGTTCAGCATGTCGTC
This sequence comes from Pseudomonas sp. O39, assembly GCF_045447295.1. Lineage (NCBI taxonomy): Bacteria > Pseudomonadati > Pseudomonadota > Gammaproteobacteria > Pseudomonadales > Pseudomonadaceae > Pseudomonas > Pseudomonas sp. O39. The sequence continues at coordinate 100,190 of NZ_JBJGXV010000016.1, read as the reverse complement.
GCCCGACGCCGAGCTGTTGGCGTTGTGGAGCGACAAGCTGGTGCACGCCCTCAGCCAGTTGCCGGAACTGACCGACGTCGCCAGCGACCTGCAGGACAAAGGCTTGCAGGTGTACCTGGTGATCGACCGCGATGCGGCCTCGCGCCTCGGGGTGAGTGTGTCGACCATCACCGACGCGCTGTACGACGCCTTCGGCCAGCGACAGATTTCCACTATCTACACCCAGGCCAGCCAATACCGCGTGGTGCTGCAGGCTCAATCCGGTGAAACCCTAGGGCCCGCCGCGTTGAACCAGATCCATGTGAAGACCACCGACGGCGGCCAGGTGCGCTTGTCGAGCCTGGCCCACGTTGAGCAGCGCCAGGCGCAGTTGGCCATCGCGCATATCGGCCAGTTCCCGGCGGTGATGATGTCCTTCAACCTAGCCCCCGGCGTCGCGCTGGGCAAAGGTGTGGAACTGATCAACCAGACCCAGAAAGACATCGGCATGCCGGTGGGCGTGCAGACCCAGTTCCAGGGTGCGGCCCAAGCATTCGAAGCCTCGCTGTCGAGCACCTTGCTGCTGATCCTGGCGGCGGTGGTCACCATGTACATCGTGCTGGGTGTGCTGTACGAGAGCTACATCCATCCGATCACCATCCTGTCGACCTTGCCGTCGGCGGCGGTGGGGGCCTTGCTGGCGTTGCTGCTCAGCGGCAATGACCTGGGCATGATCGCGATCATCGGCATCATTCTGCTGATTGGTATCGTGAAAAAGAACGCGATCATGATGATCGACTTCGCCCTCGACGCTGAGCGTAACCAAGGCCTGGACCCGCAGACGGCGATCTATCAAGCGGCGCTGCTGCGTTTCCGGCCGATCCTGATGACCACGCTGGCAGCGTTGTTTGGTGCAGTGCCCTTGATGCTGGCCACCGGTTCGGGCGCTGAACTGCGCCAGCCGCTGGGCCTGGTGATGGTGGGCGGCTTGTTGGTGAGCCAGGTTTTGACCTTGTTCACCACGCCGGTGATCTACCTGTACTTCGACCGTCTTGGCCGTCGCTGGCGCAAAGAGCCGCAAAGCCTGGAGCCGGTTGAGTCATGAACCTCTCCGGACCGTTTATTCGCCGGCCGGTAGCCACCATGCTGCTGAGCCTGGCGATCCTGTTGCTCGGCGGCGTCAGCTTCAACTTGCTGCCGGTGTCGCCGCTGCCGCAGATCGACTTCCCGGTGATCGTGGTGTCGGCCAGCTTGCCCGGCGCGAGCCCCGAGGTGATGGCCTCCACCGTGGCCACGCCGCTGGAGCGCTCATTCGGCGCGATTGCCGGCATTACCACCATGAGCAGTTCGTCGAGCCAGGGTTCCACCCGGGTGATCCTCGCGTTTGATTCCGACCGTGATATCAACGGCGCCGCACGGGAAGTGCAGGCGGCGATCAACGCGTCGCGCAACCTGTTGCCCAGCGGCATGCGCAGCATGCCGACCTACAAGAAGATCAACCCGTCCCAGGCACCGATCATGGTGCTCTCGCTGACCTCCGACGTGCTGAAAAAGGGCGAGTTGTACGACCTGGCTTCGACCATCCTCTCGCAAAGCCTGTCCCAGGTGCCGGGTGTGGGTGAAGTGCAGATTGGCGGCAGTTCCTTGCCGGCGGTGCGCATCGAACTTGAACCCAAGGCCCTCGACCAGTACGGCGTGGCCCTGGACGATGTGCGCAACACCATCGCCAATGCCAACCAGCGTCGGCCCAAGGGCTCCCTGGAAGACAGCGAGCGCAACTGGCAGATCCAGGCCAACGACCAATTGGAAAAGGCCAAGGACTACGAGCCGCTGCTGATTCGCTACCAGAACGGTGCGGCCCTGCGCCTGGGCGACGTGGCCAAGATCAGTGACGGCGTGGAAGACCGCTACAACAGTGGCTTTTTCAACAATGATTCGGCGGTGCTGCTGGTGATCAACCGGCAGTCCGGCGCCAACATCATCGAGACGGTCCGGCAAATCAAGGCACAGTTGCCGGCCTTGCAGGCGGTGCTGCCGTCCAGCGTCAAACTCAACCTGGCCATGGACCGCTCGCCGGTCATCACCGCGACCTTGCATGAAGCCGAGATGACCTTGCTGATTGCCGTGGCCCTGGTGGTGCTGGTGGTGTACCTGTTCCTGGGTAACTTCCGCGCCTCGTTGATTCCGACCCTGGCGGTGCCGGTATCGCTGGTGGGCACCTTTGCGGTGATGTACCTGTTCGGCTTCTCGTTGAACAACTTCTCGCTGATGGCGCTGATTCTGGCCACCGGCCTGGTGGTGGACGATGCCATCGTGGTGCTGGAGAACATTTCCCGGCATATCGATGACGGTGTGCCGCCGATGAAGGCGGCCTACCTGGGCGCCGAGGAAGTCGGCTTTACCTTGCTGTCGATGAACGTCTCGCTGGTGGCGGTGTTCCTGTCCATCCTGTTTATGGGCGGCATTGTCACCAACCTGTTCCGTGAGTTTTCCATCACCTTGTCGGCAGCGATCATTGTCTCGTTGATCGTTTCGCTGACCTTGACCCCGATGCTCTGTGCCCGTTGGCTCAAGCCCCATGTCAAAGGCCATATGACCGGCTTGCAGCGCTGGAGCCAGCAGGTCAACGACCGTATGGTGGCCGCCTATGCCACCAGCCTGGACTGGGTGCTGCGCCACCGGCGCCTGACCCTGCTCAGCCTGTTTGTTACCGTGGGCGTGAACGTCGCGCTGTACGTGGTGGTGCCGAAAACCTTTATGCCTCAGCAGGACACCGGCCAGTTGATCGGCTTTGTGCGCGGCGATGATGGGCTGTCATTCAATGTGATGCAGCCGAAGATGGAGACCTTCCGCAAGGCGGTCCTCAAGGATCCGGCAGTGCTCAGCGTGGCCGGCTTTATCGGCGGCAACAACGGCACCAACAACGCGGTGATGCTGGTGCGCCTCAAGCCTATCGCCGAACGCAAGATCTCGGCCCAGGCGGTGATCGAGCGTTTGCGCAAGGACGTGCCGCTGGTGCCGGGCGGGCGCCTGTTCCTCATGGCCGACCAGGACCTGCAATTTGGCGGCAGTCGCGATCAGACCAGTGCGCAATACTCCTACATCCTGCAAAGCGGTGACCTGGCCGCGCTGCGCCTGTGGTACCCGAAAGTGGTCGCCGCCTTGCGCGAGTTGCCGGAGCTGACCGCCATCGACGCCCGCGAAGGGCGGGGTGCGGCGCAGGTGACGCTGGTGGTCGACCGCGACCAGGCCAAGCGCCTGGGTATCGACATGAACATGGTCACGGCAGTGCTGAACAACGCCTACAGCCAGCGGCAGATCTCGACCATCTACGACAGCCTCAACCAGTACCAGGTGGTGATGGAGGTCAACCCGAAATACGCCCAGGACCCGATTACCCTGAACCAGATGCAGGTGATTACGTCCACCGGCGCGCGGGTCCCGTTGTCGACCATTGCCCATTACGAAAACAGCCTGGCAGACGACCGCGTCAGCCATGAAGGCCAGTTCGCCTCGGAAAACATTGCCTTCGACATGTCTCCCGGGGTGACCGTGGAGCAGGGCACTGCCGCCATTGAGCGCGCCATTGCCAAGGTGGGCTTGCCCGAAGATGTGATCGCCAAGATGGCCGGTACCGCCGATGCGTTTGCGGCGACCCAGAAAGGCCAGCCGTTCATGATCCTTGGGGCATTGGTGGCGGTTTACCTGGTGCTGGGCATTTTGTATGAAAGCTACATTCACCCGCTGACCATCCTCTCGACCTTGCCTTCGGCCGGTGTAGGGGCATTGCTGTCGATCTACCTCCTGGGGGGGGAGTTCAGTCTGATTTCCCTGCTGGGGCTGTTCCTGCTGATCGGGGTGGTGAAGAAAAACGCGATCCTGATGATCGACCTGGCCTTGCAACTGGAGCGTCATGAGGGCATGAGCCCGCTGGAATCGATTCGCAGCGCCTGCCTGTTGCGCTTGCGACCGATCCTGATGACCACGCTTGCCGCCATCCTCGGCGCCTTGCCTTTGCTGCTCGGCGCCGGTGATGGCGCGGAAATGCGCAAACCGCTGGGCCTGACCATCATTGGCGGCCTGGTGTTCAGCCAGATCCTGACCCTTTACACCACTCCGGTGGTTTACCTCTATCTTGACCGCGCGCGCCACCGCTTCAATGCCTGGCGCGGTGTGCGTACTGATGCTGCCTTGGACACTGCGCTATGACCGATTCAACGTTTGCCAAATTGGCCATGAGTATGCCCCGTGGTTCCCGCGTCGCCAGCCTGGTGCTGTGCGGCGCGCTGCTCAGCGCGTGCGCCATCGGCCCGGATTACAAGCGCCCGGCGGTCATCGAACCGGTGCAATTCAAGGAAGCCCAGGGCTGGCGTCAGGCCATGCCCAGCGACTCCCTCGCTCGCGGTGCCTGGTGGGAGTTGTATGGCGACCGCCAGCTCAATGATCTGGTGACACGCCTCAACAATGCCAACCAGACCGTCGCCCAGGCCGAAGCGCGCTTCCGTCAGGCCCAGGCCCAGGTGCGCAGCGCTCGGGGGGCGTTTTTCCCGACGGTGGACCTGAGCGTCGGCAAGACCCGCGCCAGCCAGGGTACCGGCAGCAGTAATGCCAGCCTGAGCAGCTCCAGCAGCGGTATCCGCGACACCCTCAACACGCAATTGGGCGTGAGTTGGGAGGCGGATGTCTGGGGCAAGTTGCGCCGCGGCCTGGAAGCCAATGAAGCCACGGCCGAGGCCAGCTCGGCGGACCTGGCGGCGATGCGCCTGAGCCAGCAGTCCGAGCTGGTGCAAGACTACTTGCAACTGCGCGTCATGGACGAACAGACCCGCCTGTTGCAAGCCACACTGGACACCTACCAGCGTTCGCTGCAAATGACCGAAAACCAGTACCGTGCCGGTGTGTCCGGCAAGGATGCGATCGCTCAGGCGCAAACCCAGCTCAAGACCACCCAGGCCAGCTTGATCGACCTGATCTGGCAGCGCGCCCAGTTGGAAAACGCCATCGCCGTATTGATCGGCGAGGCGCCGGCCAACTTCAACCTGGCGGTCAGCAAAGACATTCCCACACTGCCGCAAATTCCAGTCAGCCTGCCGTCGCAATTGCTGGAACGTCGCCCGGATATTGCCTCGGCCGAACGCTCCGTAATCGCCGCCAACGCCAATATTGGCGTGGCCAAGGCTGCTTATTATCCAGACCTGACCTTGAGTCTGGCGGGCGGTTATTCCAGCAGCACCTACGCCAACTGGATCAGCCTGCCGAACCGTTTCTGGTCGGTTGGGCCAAAGTTGGCGATGACCCTGTTTGACGGGGGGCAGCGCTCGGCGGAAGTCGACCGAACGGTGGCCTCGTATGATGAGACTGTGGCGAAGTACCGCCAGACGGTGCTGGATGGTTTCCGCGAAGTGGAAAACTACATGGTGCAGTTGAAAGTGCTGGAGGACGAGGCCGTCGTCAGTAATGAAGCCTTGGACGCGGCGCGGGAATCGTTGCGGTTGACGCAAAACCAGTACAAAGCCGGGTTGATTGCCTATCTGGATGTGGTGACCGTGCAGGCGACGGCGTTGAGTAACGAGCGCACGGTGCTGACACTGTTGCAAACGCGGTTGGTGGCGAGCGTGCAGTTGATTGCTGCGTTGGGCGGCGGGTGGGATGGGGTGACCTCGGTAGCCGATAAGGAGTGACCGGGGTGCCTGTGCGTTCTTGCGGTAACGCATAGGCACACGACTCCAACGCCATTAAGCCCGGCACTTTAAAGCCAGTGGATTGGCGTCAAAACGTCGATGCTGGCATTCTGATAATTAATCAACGCGCCAAGATTTTTTCTCGCTACAATCGCCCGCTTTGCCACCTGGTACGGGCGTCCCACGCCCGTCAGTCTTGAGAAACCCCATGCTGATCGGTAGTTATTCCCCCTCCTTGGTCGTGATTTCCCTGTTCGTCGCGATCCTGGCGTCCTACACGGCGCTGGACCTGGCCGGCCGCCTTGCGACCGCCCAAGGCCGCGCCGCATACGTGTGGATGACGGGTGGCGCATTGGCGATGGGCACAGGCGTCTGGTCCATGCACTTTATCGGCATGTTGGCCTTGCGCCTGCCGTTTGCCCTCGGGTTTGACCTGGGCATTACCGCGCTATCGCTGCTGATCGCCGTGTTATCCAGCGGCTTCGCATTATGGCTGGTCAGCCAACCCCGTTTGCCTGCGTGGCAACTGGCGTTTGGCGCGTTGATCATGGGGGCGGGCATCAGCAGCATGCACTACACCGGCATGGCGGCGATGCGCATGACTCCCGGGATCGACTACGACCCTACCTTGTTTGGCGCTTCGTTGTTGATTGCGGTGGTGGCTTCGGGGGCTGCCCTGTGGATCGCCTTCAACCTGCGGCGCAACACCCCTTATGTTCGCCTGGCACGCGGGGGCGCGGCAGTGGTCATGGGCATTGCAATCGTCGGCATGCACTACACCGGCATGGCCGCTGCGCGCTTTGCCGACGACAGTTTTTGTGGTGCCGTGCTGACCGGGTTGAGCGGCAAGGGCCTGGATAACCTGGTGCTGGTCACCTCATTGGCGGTGTTGATCATCGCATTGCTGACCTCGCTGCTGGATGCACGCCTCGAAGCGCGCACCGCCGTCCTGGCGGACTCCCTGACCCTGGCCAACCAGGAACTGACCCACCTGGCCCTGCATGACATGCTTACCGGCCTGCCCAATCGCACCTTGCTCGCCGACCGTATTCAACAAGCCATCCAGACAGTGACGGAGCAGGGCGGTTGCTTTGCCCTGATGTTTATCGACCTGGATGGCTTCAAACCCGTCAACGATGCCTTCGGCCACCACATGGGCGACCAGTTGCTGCGGGAGGTGGGCCTGCGTCTGCGCGAGGACCTGCGCAGTCAGGACACCCTGGCCCGTATCGGCGGCGATGAGTTTGTGCTGCTGGTGCAATTGATGCAGCCGGATGATGCGATGGGCCTGGCCGAACGCCAGGTCGGACTGATCAATCGTGCGTTCAAGGTCGCCGAACATGAGCTGAATATTTCCGCGAGCATCGGCATTGCCCTGTTCCCTGGCAACGGCAACACCCCTCAAGAACTGTTGATGAACGCCGACGCCGCGATGTACCACGCCAAGGGCATGGGCAAGAATGGCTACAGCTTCTTTGATGTGTCGATGAACACGAACGCGCGCAAGCAACTGCAGTTGTTGCAGGACCTGCGCAGCGCCGTTGAGCACGAGCAGTTTCGGCTGTATTACCAGCCCAAGTTCGATGCGGTCAGCGGTATTGCGATTGGCGCCGAAGCCTTGCTGCGCTGGGAGCATCCGCAGCAGGGGTTGATGCTGCCGGCGACCTTTATCGAACTGGCGGAAAAGACCGGCTTGATTATTCCCATCGGTGAGTGGGTGCTGAACGAAGCCTGTCGCCAGATGCGCCTGTGGTACGTCCAGGGTTACGAAGACTGGCGCATTGCGGTGAACCTGTCGGCGTTACAGTTCTGCCATGCCGGGTTGGTAAAAAGTGTCGCCGCGGCCCTGGACCGTCACCAGTTGCCGGCCAACAGTCTGACCCTGGAAATCACCGAAACCACCGCCATGAGCGATGCCGATGCAAGCATGACGGTGTTGCAGCAGCTGTCGGACATGGGCGTTGACCTGTCCATTGATGACTTCGGCACCGGTTATTCGAGCCTGATGTACCTCAAGCGCCTGCCCGCCAACGAGCTGAAGATCGACCGCGGTTTTGTGCGCGACCTGGAACACGACAGTGATGATGCCGCTATCGTTTCGGCCATCGTTGCCCTCGGCCAGGCGCTGGGGCTGCGAATCGTCGCCGAAGGTGTGGAGACCGATATGCAGCAGAGTTTCCTGACCCGACTGGGTTGTAACTCGCTGCAAGGCTATTTGTTGGGCCACCCGTTGCCGGCTGACAGTTTCATGGCCGACATCCAGCGCGCCGAAGAGGCGTTAACGCCTGACAAACGCGGTGGGTGACGGGTATTCTTGGATCCAACCCTATACATCAGGTTGACTCAGGAGACCGCACGCATGGACAAAGTCGTCATCATCACCGGGGGCAGTCGTGGCATCGGCGCCCAGACCGCGTTGCTGGCCGCTCGCCAGGGCTATCGCATTTGCCTCAACTACCAGTCCGATGAAGCGGCTGCCCAGCGTGTGCTGGAGCAGGTCCGTGCCCTGGGTGCGCAGGCGATTGCGGTGCGTGCCGATGTGAGCATCGAAGATGAAGTGATCGCGTTGTTCGCCCGTGTGGATGCCGAACTGGGCCGTGTCACCGCGCTGGTCAACAACGCCGGCACTGTCGGGCATAAGTCGCGGGTCGATGAGATGTCTGAGTTTCGCATCCTGAAAATCATGAAGACCAACGTGCTGGGGCCGATCCTGTGTGCCAAGCACGCGGTGCTGCGCATGTCGCCCAGGCATGGCGGGCAGGGCGGCAGTATCGTCAATGTGTCGTCGGTGGCAGCGCGCCTGGGTTCGCCGGGTGAATATGTCGACTATGCCGCTTCCAAGGGCGCATTGGATAGCTTCACCATTGGCCTGTCCAAAGAGGTGGCGGGTGAGGGGATTCGCGTCAACGCCGTGCGCCCTGGCTATATCTTTACCGACTTCCACGCCTTGAGCGGTGACCCGGATCGGGTCAGCAAGCTCGAGTCCGGCATCCCCATGGCCCGGGGTGGGCGCCCGGATGAGGTTGCGGAAGCGATTATCTGGTTGTTGTCGGATAAGGCTTCCTACACGACCGGAACATTCCTGGATTTGGCCGGTGGGCGTTAACGTCCCGGCTCGTCAGGTTGGCTGGTTGCGCAGCTCTTCATATCCGTACCAGGAAAACCGTCTGAGCAGGCTGGCCTCGGAGTTTTCCACGCGGGCGTAACCGCTGTCGGAGAACCCGTCGATATAGCCATTGCGGCTGACGCTCGCGTGCAGGGTTTGGTCGTCTACGTTATCGATAAAGCGTAATACTTTGTCCAGATTGTAGGCTGCATCGGCCCTTGCTTCCGGGTCTGGATTCGCGTTAGTCCAGTCGCCCACCTGCAACTTGAGGTCATCGCCTACCTGGTAATGATCGCGGCCATCCAGGAAACGCCGCGTTACCAGGCTTTGTTCGATGATTCTTTGTGCCGAGCGATGATCTCCGGCAGGGCGGCTAACAGGCCCCGTCATCTCGCGTACTTGTTTTTGTTCCGCTGCGCGCATGTAGTGGGGCGGGATGGGGGGCAGCCTCAGGACTGCGGAAGTGACAGACGTGCACATGGAAAGAAACCTGTAGGTTGAACCAAAGGAAACACACATTTCGATGGAAAAGTGTGCACCTTTGTATGTGGCTCTTCCTTCATCTCGGTTCCTGCTTAAAACGAGCGAACAATTCGCCCCAATGTCTCCATGGCCTTTTCCGACGCCTCGGTCCAGGGGCTGCCGTAGTTCAAGCGAATACAATTCCTGAAGCGCTGGGTCGCCGAGAAGATCGGCCCTGGCGCAATGCTGATGCCCTGAGCCAGGGCCATCTGGAATAACTTCAACGAGTCCGTTTGCGCCGGCAATTCCAGCCACAGGAAATAGCCTCCGGCCGGCTGGCTGACCCGTGTTTGCGCCGGAAAGTAGCGGGCGATTGCTGCCAGCATGGCGCTTTGCTGTTCTTCCAGGGCGTAGCGCAATTTGCGCAAGTGCCGGTCATAGCCACCGTGTTGCAGGTAGTCGGCAATGGCCGCCTGGGCCGGCATCGACGGGCATAACGAGGTCATCAGCTTCAAGCGCTCGACCTTCTGCGCAAAGCGCCCGGCCGCCACCCAGCCTACGCGGTAGCCCGGGGCCAAACTTTTGGCGAAGGAACCGCAATGCATCACCAGCCCCTCGGTGTCGAAGGCTTTCGCCGGTTTTGGCGCGTGTTGCCCGTAGTACAACTCGGCGTACACATCGTCTTCGATCAGCGGCACCTGATGGCTGCGCAGCAGTTCCACCAGTGCCTGTTTTTTCGCCTCCGGCAGGGTGGCACCCATGGGGTTCTGAAAGCTGGTCATGGTCCAGCAAGCCTTGATCGGGTAGCGTTCCAGGCTTTTCGCCAAGGCGCTCAGGTCGATGCCGTCGCGCGGGTGCACGGGGATTTCCACCGCCTTGAGCTTCAGGCGCTCCAGCACTTGCAGGCAGGCATAAAACGCCGGTGCTTCAATGGCCACCAGGTCGCCCGGTTCCGTCACCGCCTGCAGGCACAAGTTCAGCGCCTCCAGGGCGCCGTTAGTGATCAGCAGCTCCTCCATGGGCAGCATCAGACCGCCGACCATATAGCGCAGGGCAATCTGTCGCCGCAATTGGGGGTTGCCCGGCGACATGTCAGTGACCACCAGGCGCGGGTCCATCTCACGGCTGGCGCTGGCCAGGGAACGGGCCAGGCGTGGCAGCGGGAACAGCATCGGGCTGGGGAAGGCCGAGCCGAAAGGTACGGTATTGGGGTCCTTGATGGAGTCGAGTACCGAAAACACCAACTCACTCACATCCACTTCGGTGGACTCATGCACGTGCTCACTCACCACGGGCTCGGAAAACGGGCTCGGTGCATGGGTGTTGACGAAGTAACCGGAACGCGGCCGCGCGCGGATCAGGCCACGGCGCTCCAGCAGGTAGTAGGCCTGGAACACCGTGGACGGGCTGACGCCGTAGGTCTGGCTGGCATAGCGCACCGACGGCACCCGCTGGCCGGGCCCGAGGACGCCGGAGCGGATCAGTTCTGCGATGTCATCGGCGAATTTTTCGTAGCGTTTCATTGGAGCCTTAAACAATTTTTCAGTAGGTACACCGAACAAGCCCGCTCACGCTTTTGGATCTCGGCATATTCAGCCACACCTCAGCGGTTAATCGGCGCTACAAAGCGGCTATCGGCCGCACTGTAGATCCAGGGCTCATCCACATCCGTCACCTTGAATCGCAGGGTTTGCGAGCTGCTCGTCGGCTGGTCGGACAGCAAGGCGACCGACACCGGTACATCGCTGATTTCCCCCGGCGCCAGGCTGATCTCGGTTTTGCCCTGCAACTGGAAGCCGTCTGCGTCTACCAGCTCCAGACGATAGTCCTGGCGCTGCTGGGTCTTGTTGATGACCTTGAGGCTGTAGATGTTCTCGATCAAGCCCTGGCTGTTTTCGCGGAACATGCCGCGGTCCTTGGTGACGTCCAGTGACACCATCGGACGTTGCACCAGAGCCACCACCAATGCCGCGATCATCACCAGCAGCACGGCACTGTAGCCGATCAGCCGTGGCCTGAGCAGGTGCGTCTTGCCACCTTGCAGTTGGTGTTCGGAGGTATAACTCACCAGGCCACGGGCGTAGCCCATCTTATCCATGATCGAATCGCAGGCGTCGATGCACGCCGCGCAGCCGATGCACTCCATTTGCAGGCCGTCACGGATATCGATACCGGTGGGACACACTTGCACACACAACTGGCAGTCGATGCAATCGCCCAGGCCGACGTCGGCCGGCCTGGCCTCGCGCTTGCGTGGCCCGCGCTGTTCGCCGCGTGCCGTGTCGTAGGAAATGGTCAGGGTGTCCTTGTCGAACATCACGCTTTGGAACCGCGCATACGGGCACATGTGCATGCACACCGCTTCGCGCAGCCAGCCGGCATTGAGGTAAGTGGCGGCGGTGAAAAACAGCACCCAGAACAGACTCACGCCGCCCATTTGCCAGGTCAGCAGCTCTGTGGCCAAGGGCCGGATGGGGGTGAAATAGCCGACAAAGGTCAACCCTGTCAGTACGCTGATGCTCAGCCACATCGTGTGTTTGGCCGAACGCCGGGCGAGCTTGGCCAGGCTCCACGGCGCCGCTTGCAGCTTGATGCGTTGGTTACGCTCGCCTTCGGTGACCTTTTCGCACCACATGAACAGCCAGGTAAACGAGCTTTGCGGGCAGGTGTAGCCGCACCACACGCGACCGGCAAACACGGTTATCGCAAACAGGCCGAAAGCGCAGATGATCAGCAGCGCCGACAGCAGGATGAAATCCTGGGGCCAGAAAGTGGCGCCGAAGATGTGGAATTTGCTTTCAGCCAAGTCCCAGAGTACGGCTTGGCGCCCACCCCAGTTCAGCCACACGGTGCCGAAAAACGCCAGGAACAGCAAAGCGGCGCCGCTCACGCGCAAGGTACGGAACAGGCCGGTGAAGCTGCGGGTATGAATCAGGTTGTCGCTGGATTTGGCCTTCACCTTCTTTGGGTGCAGGGGCTCAAAGGTTTCCACGGTTGGGATTCTTTCGCTCATGGTCGTTCGCTCATCAGCCTCCATCAGGCCGATGAACTATGAGCGTCGTACTGTTTGCATAACAGACTCAGGTATGGCGATAAAAAGCGGATCAGATGGGCTTTTTACACGGTGCTGCGACAATCTGCTGCACTCCGTAACACATAGGGTGCAGCAGTATTGAGTGTGAGCTGATACAGATCAATTAAATCGCCGAACCAGGTTCAGTGACTTTCTTGTGCTGGCGCCCATCCGTTGCACCGGCCACTGTGAGCGCATCGGCCTCCGCTTCGGTGATGTAGATCTGCTCGCCGTTCAGCGCCACGTAGGACATGGCCTTGGCAATGTCGGTGCTGACCGTTACATCACGTGCCGGTAGGATCTGTTCCTGGCCGTCGTCGTTGACTTTGAAATAGCACGTCTGATTTTCGATACGGACTGGCATGGTGATCTCCTTTTCAAAGGCTGGTGATCGTTAGGGTGCGGTGCGTTGCCAGGCGTTCCAGGCAACTGACTGGCGGTCGCTGCTGTCCATGCTTTGACGGCAATCTTTACCAACCCCTACAAAGGACCGCATCCATGGACGCCTGGTGGCAAGAAGTCCTGCAAACGCTGCAAGCCGAGTTCGCCGATATCGGTGACGCACGGCAGCTCACCCAGATTACCGTGCGCCTGCTGATCGCCGCGATCCTGGGCGGCATCCTCGGTTTTGAGCGAGAACAGAAGGGCAAGGCGGCCGGCGTGCGCACTCATATGCTGGTGGCAATGGGGGCCGCATTATTTGTGTTGGTGCCGCAGATGTCCGGTAGCCAGGCGGATGCCATGAGCCGGGTGCTGCAGGGCGTCATTGCGGGGATTGGTTTCCTCGGGGCGGGGACCATTCTCAAGGGCAAGGAAGATGAGCAGGGCCAGCACGTCAAAGGCCTGACCACCGCCGCTGGCTTATGGATGACCGCCGCCATTGGTGTGGCGGCGGGGATGGGGCGTGAATCGACGGCGGTGCTCAGTACATTGCTGGCGCTGGCGGTCTTCAGCGTGATGCCGATGATCGTCAAGCGGCTGGAGAAAAACGAGTGAGTGCCTATCAGGCCTTGATGTCTCGGTATCGCACTTCGCCAGACACTTTCAGTTCGAACGGCGGCTCTCCCGGGTTGCGGGAAATCGTCACGAAACTGGTGTTGCTGCCTGCATAGTAGTTAATCGTCATTTCGCCACTGACGCCGGAGAAACGTTCGACCAATGACAACGGCTGTTGGCCCAGTTGCGTGCGAATGCCGGTCAAATCGATCTTGTCGGTACCTGACGAAAAGTTCATCACCTCGCCGGGCGCCGCGTTGATGTCGTTATAGCTGAAAATTTGCGGGGTGCCTTCAGCGGGGGGCAAAGGGGTATTGCCGGGCGCGGTGGGCGCACGGTCGGGCGGTGAGTCGGGCGCGGGCTGGTCCTTGTGGGCGTCTTCAAGCGGTTTCCCTGGCTCTGGAATGGCCTCGGCTTCGCGTTGCAGCGCTTCCAGGTTGGCCGGACTAAATATTTGGCGGATTATATTCTGAATTTTTTCCCGCTTTGCTGGATCAGGCTCCAGGGTTTTAAGTGAGTCTTCGCTCAAGAGTTCACGGAGCTCTTGTGCTCGCTGTGCGGTTTCCTTGGAATTCGGTTCGCGCATCATCTGGATGAGGCTGTCTCGGCTTAACAACTGCTCAAGTCTGTCCTTCTTTGCGGTGGCTTCGGCTGAGGCTCCGGTATTTGAATCAGCCTGGCTTTCGTCGATATTGGAGGGCTTTTTGGGACCCTCAGATTGGAGAGGTTTCGACGTTGCCAATGGGTTGCTGTCTGGCTCGGCAGGTGTACTTTCGGGCGTTGTATCGGCCTCGGCCGGCTGAAACGGCTTGCCAATAGCTATCAGGTTTTTGCTGAGGGGGGTGCTCAGGCGAGTGCGCTGCAGCGTATTGGCTTTCTCCTGTTGTCGTTCGATTTCGATCTGCTTGATAGCTACGTAGCTTTCTGCGGGATCGACCTGGCTAGTGCGCTCCTGGATCCTTTCAGGGGTCAGGTCTGGGTTTGGAATCCATGCGGCTTCAGCCTGTCCGGCCTTGATGTTTTTCTCGCTTAATGTCCGGCCGATATTATCCCGCAGTTGTGACATAACGGCCGGATCACTGGTCAGGGTGTTAAGTGAGTCCTCGCTCAACAGCGCACGCAGGTCCTTGAGGCTCTGCGCGGTGTCCTTGGAGTATGGCTTGCGCAGCATCTGGATGAGGCTGTCCGCAGTTAACAATTGGGCGACTCTGTTCCACTTTGCGATGACGTCTGGCGAGGGTTGAGAGGTTGCTGCAGCCTCGGCGGTAAAGGCGCTGTCGGGCGCCTCATCTTGTAGTTGTTTTGGTGGTTCGAGGCTGTCGCGGGGAAGCCCTTCGGGTTGCTTCTTTTGCGAGGGATCATTCGAGCCCGCCTGGAAGGAGTTTGACAGCATGGGCATGGGAGCTTGGTGGGACAACGATGTTATCGACATGATCAGCACTCGCGTTGTGATTGAAGCGGACCGCGCCAAAGCCAAAACAGCTGTCTGGCCTGGGTCCACGCGAGCGAATTTTCTGATAACGAGGAAGGGGAAAGAGTTAAGAGCTCTCTTTACCGCTGGTAGGAAGTTTCTGTAGTGCTTGCCCGCAATCTGCTGGATTGCGGGCAAATGCACGTTCGCCAGGTTTATTTCAAACAATCACCGGCGGCAGGGTCGTTGGCGGTTCTTCCACCGGTGGCGGTTCATTTTCCGGTGGTTCTTTCTCCGGAATCGGTTGCGGTTCGCTGGGCGGCAGGGTCGGGTTGTCGATATTCGGGTCAGGGGTTTCAGCCGGGATCGGGATATTCATCGGTGTGGCCTCCTTTGTGCTTTGCTCTATCGGTGGACAACCGCAGGGGAGAATTGATTCCCCGCCCAATGGCGGCATATCCACCTGAACTTTTCACCTGGGCACAGGCTCGGACCTAGTACGGCCCTGCTCAGGGAGAGCGCCGCCGTATCAGAATTCGGATCAAGCAAAGAGCGTCCACAGGGCGTAAGGGGAAGATGCTCGATGACTGCTGAAACACTGGCTCCAGACCATTCAATATTGCCGCTGTCCCAGGCGTTGCTGTTGCCCAGGATCGCTATCGAAAGCACCACGCCGGTTATCGACGGCGGCGAGTTCGCCGTAAAAGCGGTGGTTGGCCAACGGGTAACCGTCATCAGCAAGGTGTTCGCCGACGGCCATGACAAGCTCGCCGTACTGATCCGCTGGCGCCCGCTGCAGGATGAAAGCTGGCACAGCGTGGTCATGACCGATGTGGGTAACAATGGCTGGGAAGGCGCGTTTACCGTCACTCAGCAAGGCCCCCACGAATACTGCATCGAAGCCTGGATCGATACCTTCGCCAGCTTCTGTTACGAACTGCGCAAGAAACATCAGGCCGGGGTACCGGTCAGCCTGGAGTTGCAGGAGGGTCGCAGCCTGGTGTTGCAGGCGGCCGAACGCAGCGACAACGAGCTGCGCGATCGCCTGATGTTGTTGCACCACGAGCTCGCAGGCAGGCTGGAAACCGAGCAGGTCGCGCAGTTCCTGCACGAAGAAAGTGCACACTTGATGACCCAGGCCGACCACCGCGCCTACTTGAGCATCAGCCCCGCCTACCCGATTGACGTTGAGCGCACCGCCGCACAGTTTGCCAGCTGGTACGAGTTGTTCCCCCGCTCGATCACCGACGACCCGGCGCGCCACGGCACCTTCAACGATGTGCACTCACGGTTGTCGATGATCCATGACATGGGGTTCGACGTCCTCTATTTTCCGCCGATCCATCCGATTGGCCGCAGCCATCGCAAGGGCAGGAACAACGCCCTGACGGCGGGCCCGGATGATCCCGGCAGCCCCTACGCCATTGGCAGCGAGGAGGGCGGCCACGACGCCATCCACCCGCAATTGGGCAGCCGTGATGACTTCCGTCGCCTGGTCAAGGCCGCCGCCGACCATGGCCTGGAAATCGCGCTCGATTTTGCCATCCAGTGTTCCCAGGACCACCCGTGGCTCAAAGAACATCCGGGCTGGTTCAACTGGCGTCCGGACGGCACGATCAAATACGCGGAAAACCCGCCGAAAAAGTATCAGGACATCGTCAACGTCGACTTCTACGCGGCCGACTCGATTCCCAGCCTGTGGACCGAGTTGCGCGACGTTGTGGTGGGCTGGGTGGAGGAGGGTGTGAAGACGTTCCGTGTCGACAACCCCCACACCAAGCCGCTGCCGTTCTGGCAATGGTTGATCAGCGACGTGCGCGCCAAGCACCCTGACGTGATCTTCCTGGCCGAGGCATTCACCACGCCGGCGATGATGGCGCGCTTGGGCAAGGTCGGTTACTCCCAGAGCTACACCTATTTCACCTGGCGCAACACCAAGGCCGAGCTGAGCGAATACTTCGCGCAGTTGAACGAGTCGCCGTGGCGCGAATGCTACCGGCCGAACTTCTTCGTCAACACACCGGACATCAACCCAGGCTTCCTGCATGAGTCCGGCCGCCCGGGCTTTTTGATCCGCGCGGCGCTGGCCACCATGGGCTCGGGCCTGTGGGGTATGTATTCGGGGTTTGAACTGTGCGAGGCGGCGCCGGTACCGGGCAAGGAAGAGTATCTGGACTCAGAGAAATACGAGATCCGGCCACGGGACTACACGGCGCCCGGAAATATCATTGCCGAAATTGCCCAGCTCAACCGTATTCGCCGGCAGAACCCCGCGTTGCAGACCCACTTGGGCCTGAAGCTGTACAACGCGTGGAACGACAACATCCTGTACTTCGGCAAGCGCAGTGACGACGGCAGCAATTTCATTCTGGTTGCGGTCAACCTCGACCCCTTCAACGCCCAAGAGGCGCATTTCGAGTTGCCGTTATGGGAAATGGGCTTGCCGGATGATGCCCAGACCCAAGGCGAAGACTTGATGAGCGGCCACCGCTGGAGCTGGTACGGCAAGACCCAGTGGATGCGGCTTGACCCGCAGATGCCGTTTGGTATCTGGAGAATCACCACATCCTGAACTGAGCCTGATCTTCACATCGATGAAGCTCAAATGTGGCAGCCGGCTTGCCTGCGATAGCGTTCTATCAGTCACACATTTATCTGCTATCGCAAGCACGCCAGCGCCCACCTCGAACCCGCCCCTTCAGGTAAATGTTCAAACATTTCAGGAGTTTCCAATGGCGAAGAAACCCAAGGCTGCCACCTTTATCAAAGACCCGCTCTGGTACAAGGACGCGGTGATCTACCAGGTACACGTTAAATCCTATTTCGACTCCAATAACGACGGCATCGGCGACTTTCCCGGCCTGATTGCCAAGCTCGATTACATCGCCGACCTCGGCGTGAACACCATCTGGCTCTTGCCGTTTTACCCCTCGCCACGCCGCGACGACGGCTATGACATCGCCGAGTACCGTGGCGTACATAGCGACTACGGCACCATGGCCGATGCCAAGCGCTTTATCAGCGAGGCGCACAAACGTGGGCTGCGGGTTATCACCGAACTGGTGATCAACCACACCTCCGACCAGCATCCCTGGTTCCAGCGGGCGCGCAAGGCCAAGCCGGGTTCGGCCGCGCGGGACTTCTATGTGTGGTCGGACGACGATCAGAAATACGATGGCACGCGCATCATTTTCCTCGACACCGAAAAGTCCAACTGGACCTGGGACCCCGTGGCCGGCCAGTACTTCTGGCACCGTTTCTATTCTCATCAGCCGGACCTCAACTTCGACAACCCGCAAGTCATGAAAGCCGTGCTGTCGGTGATGCGTTACTGGCTGGACATGGGCATCGACGGCCTGCGTCTGGACGCCATTCCGTACCTGATCGAACGCGATGGCACCAACAACGAAAACCTGCCGGAAACCCACGACGTCCTCAAGCAGATCCGCGCCGAGATCGACGCTCACTACCCCGACCGCATGCTGCTCGCCGAAGCCAACCAATGGCCGGAAGACACGCAGTTGTATTTTGGTGACAAAAAAGGCGATGACGGCGACGAGTGCCATATGGCTTTTCACTTCCCGCTGATGCCGCGCATGTACATGGCGCTGGCCCAGGAAGATCGCTTCCCCATCACCGATATTCTGCGCCAGACCCCGGAGATCCCCGCCAATTGCCAGTGGGCGATCTTCCTGCGCAACCACGATGAACTGACCCTGGAAATGGTCACGGACAAAGAGCGCGACTACCTGTGGAACTATTACGCCGCTGATCGCCGCGCGCGCATCAACCTCGGCATTCGCCGGCGCCTCGCGCCGCTGATGGAACGCGATCGCCGCCGCATTGAACTGCTCAACAGCCTGCTGCTGTCCATGCCCGGCACGCCGACGTTGTATTACGGCGATGAAATCGGCATGGGCGATAACATTTACCTGGGCGACCGCGACGGCGTGCGCACGCCGATGCAATGGTCCATCGACCGTAACGGCGGTTTCTCCCGCGCCGATCCGGCCAGCCTAGTGCTGCCACCGATCATGGACCCGCAGTACGGCTACCTGTCGGTTAACGTCGAAACCCAGGCCCAGGACCCGCATTCGCTGCTGAACTGGACGCGCCGCATGTTGGCGGTGCGCAAACAGTCCAAGGCCTTTGGCCGGGGCAGCTTGAAAATGCTCTCGCCGAGCAACCGCCGCATTCTGGCGTATACCCGCGAATACACAGGGGCAGACGGGCGCAATGAGCTCATCCTGTGCGTGGCCAACGTGTCGCGCAGTGCCCAGGCGGCGGAGCTGGACTTGTCAGCCTTTGCGGGCATGGTGCCGGTGGAGATGCTGGGCGGTAACGCGTTTCCGCCCATCGGCCAGCTGAATTTCTTGCTGACCCTGGCGCCGTACGGTTTCTACTGGTTCGTGCTCGCAGCGGAAAACCAGATGCCGAGCTGGCATGTAGAGCCGGCCCAGAGCATCCCGGACTTCACCACCCTGGTGTTGAAACAACGCATGGAAGAGTTGCTCGACGAACCGTGTCGCACCACCCTGGAGCACACTTCGCTGCCGGCCTGGCTGCCCAAGCGGCGCTGGTTCGCCGGCAAGGACACGGCCATCGACAGTGTGCATATTGCCTACGGTGTGCGCTTCGGCGACCCAGAGCATCCGGTATTGCTCAGTGAAATCGAGGTCAGCAGCGGCGGCCAGGTCAGCCGCTATCAGCTGCCGTTCGGCTTTCTGGGTGAAGATCAGCTCACCAGCGCGTTGCCGCAGCAATTGGCCCTGGCCCGTGTCCGGCGAGCACGTCAGGTCGGCCTGGTGACCGATGCGTTCAGTCTTGAGCACTTCATCCGCGCGGTGATCCACGGCCTGCAGGCCGGCACGGTATTGAATACTCACGAAGGCGATTTGCGCTTCGAGGCCACGTCGCAGCTGGCCAAGCTGCAATTGAGCGATGAGCCGCAGGTGCGTTACCTGGCGGCCGAGCAGTCCAACAGTTCGGTCGTGGTGGGCGAGAGTCTGGTGCTCAAACTCATCCGTAAAGTCAGCGCCGGGGTGCATCCGGAACTGGAAATGAGCGCTTACCTGACCGAAGCCGGTTACCCGAATATTTCGCCGCTGTTGGGCTCGATGATTCGCCACGACACCGCGGGGCAGGACAACCTGCTGATGATCGCCCAAGGTTATCTGAGCAACCAGGGCGATGCCTGGGGCTGGACCCAGAACAACCTCGAACGCGCGATTCGCGACGAACTCGCAGAAGCGATTTCCGAACAGGAACAGCATTACAACGCGTTGGGTGAACTGGCCGATTTCGCCGCATTGCTCGGCCGGCGCCTGGGTGAAATGCACGTGGTACTGGCGGCGAAAACTGCCAATAAAGACTTCAAGCCTGAAGTCACTACGGCCAAGGATACCCAGGCCTGGGCCAAGGATGTCGGGGCGCAGATCGACCGCGCGCTGCAATTGCTCAAGCTTCATCAAAGCCAATTGAACCCTGCCGATCAGGCGCTGGTCAGTGATTTGCTGGCCCATAAAAAAGCCATTGGCAGTCACGTGCAGGCCCTGGCGAAAGCCACGGCGGGCGGGCTGCGGATTCGTGTCCACGGTGACTTGCACCTGGGCCAGGTACTGGTGGTGAAAGGCGATGCCTACCTGATCGACTTTGAAGGGGAACCGGCGCGGCCGCTGCATGAACGACGCGGCAAACACAGCCCGTATAAAGATGTGAGTGGCGTGTTGCGCTCGTTTGATTATGCAGCGGCCATGGCCCTGAATGTGCAAGGGGTGGATCACTCGCCCGATGCGGACATTGCCCGCAAGCGTGTGACTGATCGATACCTGAGTGAAGCGCGTGCGGCTTTTACTCAGGCTTATCATCAGGCTACGTCTACACTGGCGCATGACTGGCAGGATGCCAACGGCCAGGACGCCGCGCTGACGTTGTTCAGCCTGGAGAAGGCCGCGTACGAAGTGGCTTACGAAGCGGAAAACCGCCCGACCTGGTTGCCGGTGCCGTTACAAGGTTTACACGGCCTGCTCAGCGGGCTTACACCTATATCGAAAACTGCACGCGGTGGGGAGACGTCATGAGTTTTACACAGAGAGAACCGCTGCAACCAAAATTGACCGCAATGCCGGCGCCCAAGGACATTGAAGCCTTGGTACGTGCCGAGCACCACGACCCATTCTCGATTCTGGGGCCGCACGACGATGAGCAGGATGGCCAGTTTATCCGCGCCTTCCTGCCGGAGGCCTTGAGTGTTCAGGTACTGGCGCGCGACAGCGGTGAGCCGATCGGCAGCCTGGACGCGACCCAGGTGCCGGGCTTGTTCGTCGGGCATTTCAACACTCGCCAGGGCTACCTGCTGAAAATCCAGTGGGCCGGCGGTGAACAGATCACCGAAGACCCTTACAGCTTCAACCAATTGCTCCTGGGTGAAATGGACCTGTACCTGTTTGCCGAAGGTAATCACCGTGACCTCAGCAGCTGCCTGGGCGCACAGGTAACCAGAGTCGATGGCATACAGGGCGTGCGCTTCGCCGTTTGGGCACCGAATGCCCGGCGTGTGTCGGTAGTAGGCGATTTCAATATCTGGGACGGCCGCCGCCATCCGATGCGATTGCGTCACCCATCGGGCGTGTGGGAAATCTTTATCCCGCGCCTGCAACCAGGTGCCGCCTACAAGTATGAAATTCTTGGCGCCAACGGGATTTTGCCGCTCAAGGCCGACCCCATGGCACTCGCGACCCAATTGCCGCCCGACACCGCCTCTAAAGTCGCCACGCCGTTGCACGTGGACTGGCAAGACCACGAGTGGATGCAGGCGCGTGCCGACAAGCAAAAGTCCACGGCGCCGTTGTCGATCTATGAGTTACACGTTGGCTCCTGGCAGTGCGAGCTGGATGAGGCCGGTGAAGTGTCCCGTCAGTATGGCTGGCGCGAACTCGCTGAACGCTTGATTCCCTATGTGCAGCAATTGGGCTTCACCCATGTTGAACTGATGCCGATCATGGAACACCCGTTCGGCGGCTCATGGGGCTACCAGGCGTTGTCGCAGTTCGCACCGAGTGCACGCTTTGGCTCACCGGAGGATTTCGGGTTTTTCGTCAACGCCCTGCATCAGGCTGACATTGGCATCATTCTCGATTGGGTCCCGGCGCATTTTCCTACCGATACCCACGGCCTTGGGCAGTTCGACGGCACCGCGTTGTACGAGTATGCCAACCCGCTGGAAGGCTTCCACCAGGATTGGGACACACTGATTTACAACCTTGGCCGCACGGAAGTTCACGGTTTTATGCTGGCCTCGGCGTTGCACTGGCTCAAACACTTCCATATCGATGGCTTGCGTGTGGATGCGGTGGCTTCGATGCTGTATCGCGACTATTCGCGCAAGGCCGGCGAGTGGGTGCCCAATCGCTATGGCGGACGTGAGAACCTCGAAGCCATCGACTTCCTGCGCCATTTGAACGATGTGGTCGCGCTGGAAGCACCGGGTGCGTTGGTGATTGCCGAAGAATCCACGGCGTGGCCGGGTGTCAGCCAGAGCACCCAGCAAGGTGGCCTGGGCTTCAACTACAAGTGGAACATGGGCTGGATGCACGATTCGCTGCATTACATCCAGCAAGACCCGGTGTATCGCGCTCATCATCACAATGAACTGAGTTTCGGCCTGGTCTATGCCTGGTCCGAGCGTTTTATCCTGCCGATCTCTCACGATGAAGTGGTGCACGGCAAACACTCGTTGATCGACAAGATGCCCGGTGACCGCTGGCAGAAGTTCGCCAACCTGCGGGCCTACCTGAGCTTCATGTGGATGCACCCCGGCAAAAAACTGCTGTTCATGGGGTGCGAATTCGGCCAGTGGCGCGAGTGGAACCACGATCAGCAACTGGACTGGTACCTGCTGCAGTATCCCGAGCACAGGGGCGTGCAGAAGCTGGTCGGCGACCTTAACCGCCTTTACCGTGAAGAACCCGCGCTGCACGAACAGGATGATGCGCCCCAGGGCTTCCAATGGGTGATTGGCGACGATGTAATCAACAGCGTTTATGCCTGGTTACGGTGGAGCAAGGACGGCAAGCCGGTGTTGGTCGTCGCCAACTTCACGCCGGTGCCTCGTGAGGCCTATTCCGTGGGTGTGCCGTTTGCCGGGCGCTGGAGCGAGGTGATCAACAGTGATGCCGACACGTACGCCGGTTCCAATTACGGTAATGGGGGAGCGGTGTTTACCCAGGATGAACCGCACCACGGGCAGCCGGTGTCGCTGTCGCTGAATTTGCCGCCACTGGGTGTGCTGATTTTGCGCCCGGAAGCGCTTTAAGGGCTCTGGTAGGCGGATTCTGTTGTCCGTGCTACTGGCAGGGTGCCACAATGGCGCCTTTGTCGCGGCAGTTGAAACAGGCGTATTTCATGAACGGCCTTGGGCGTGCGCAGGACCAGGATGGCTTTATCGAAGAGCAGGTGCGAACGGACCGTTTGCACCAGCTGTTTCGCCAGTCGTTCGCCGCCATTTTCGGCAGTTACCTGGGCGCCGTCATGCTGTGCTGGCTGTGTTGGGACCGCTTTGATCACACGGTCATGGAGGTCTGGCTGGTGGTGCTGGCGGTGACATCACTGTTACGGCTCAAGATGTTCATGAACTGGTTTCGTTGCCCTGACAGTGAGCGTACGCCTGATCGCTGGGAGCGCCGCTACTGGGTTACGCTGATGTTGTCCGCGGGCACCTGGGGCATCGGCGCGCTGGCCGTCATGCCGCCTGACGATCGTGTGTCCCAAGTGTTGGTCATACTGTTTGCCGTGGGTATGTCCGTCAGTGCGGTCTCCTGTTATTCGGCCTACCGCTATATGACATTGGGCTCGATGTCCCTGGTGTTATTGCCGTGCACGCTGTGGTTGCTGTTCCAGCCCTCGCCCATGCAAGTAGGCGTGGCCATTGCGGTGCTGGTGTTCTCGACCTTCGTGGTCAGCGCCACGCGCAAGCTGTCGGATGCCCTGGAAAAAGCGTTTCGCCTGACCCGGCAAATGGAGCGCGCCCACACTATTTCCACGCGCGCTGCCCAGACTGACGAACTCACCGGGCTGATGAATCGTCGCGCGTTTTTTGAACATGCCCACGTGTTGTATGCGCAGTGTCGCCATAACCAGCAACCGCTGAGCGCGCTGATGATGGACATGGACCACTTCAAGAACATCAACGATACCTACGGCCATCAGGCTGGCGATCAGGTGTTGCGCCAGATTGGCGGGGTGATCAGCGCATCGTTTCGCCAGGCCGACGTGTATGGTCGGCTGGGCGGCGAGGAGTTTGCCGTGTTGCTGCCCAATACCTCCCTGGAGACCGCGCGCGATATCGCCGAGCAATTGGTCAAGGCGATTTCCGGCCTGGCCTCCGAGCCGGTGCAAGGCTTGACCGCCAGCCTGGGTGTTGCCACCACTCGCAGCCTCGATCAGGACCTGCACAGCCTGATGAACACTGCCGATAAAGCGCTGTATCGCGCCAAGGCCATGGGCCGCAATCAGGTCGTGGCGGCAGAGTAGGGGTCAGTCTCGCTGCATCGACTTGGCCAATGCGCGCGCCACCTGGTCGGCCGAGTAGGGCTTTGCCAGGAAGTCGACGCCCTCGTAGGCACTGTCAGCCAGCTCTTCGCTGTAGCCCGAAGTGAGCACCACCGGCAGGTCGGGGCGCCGTTGGCGCAGCAGCTTGGTCATCGCCACGCCGGTCATGCCCGGCATTACCACATCCGAGAAAATCGCGTCGAACCCACTCACATCCGGACCGGCCAGCGCCAGTGCCTGTTCGGCGTTGGTGGCCCAAGTAGTCTGGTAGCCCAGGTCCTGCAAGATCTGGTTGGCGAAACGGCCCACTTCGAGGTTGTCTTCCACGATCAGGATATGGCGCAGCGCGGTGTCGGGTGCCGGGCCGGGGTCTTCCTGGAGTGGGCAGGGCTGCCCGGCCACAGGCTGCGCTTCGGGCAAATACAGGGTGAACACGCTGCCTTGGCCGATGGCGCTGGTGACGTCGACGTTGCCCCCTGACTGCTTGGCAAACCCGAACACCTGTGACAACCCCAGGCCCGTGCCTTTACCCACGGCCTTGGTGGTAAAGAACGGTGCGAAAATGCGCTCGACGGTGTCGTCGTCAATACCGCTTCCGGTGTCGGCGAGTTCAATGCGCACAAACGGCTGGTGTGCTTCGGCATCGCCACGGATACGCGGTAGCGCCGCCACATGCGCCACGCGCAGGGTCAGGGTGCCTTGACCCTCCATGGCGTCGCGGGCATTGAGCGCGATATTGATCAGTGCCGTTTCGAACTGGCTGGAGTCGACGCACACATGGCAAGGCCGTTGCGGCAACTGCACCTGCACATGGATGCGGGCACCGGTCACGCTTTCGAGCATCTCGCCGATGTTCTTGACCCGCTGGCCCACGTCGAAAACTTGCGGGTTGAGCGGCTGCCGGCGGGCGAAGGCGAGCAGTTGGCTGGTGAGCTTGCTGGCGCGTTCGACGGTGTCTGATACGGCGCCCATGTAGCGTTGACGGCGTTCTTCGGACAGACCCGGTTGGCGCAGGAAGTCCACCGAGGAGCGGATGATCGTCAGCAGGTTGTTGAAATCGTGCGCCACACCGCCGGTCAACTGGCCGATGGCCTCGAGCTTTTGGGACTGGTGTAACGCGGCTTCGGCCTGAGTCAGGGCGGTGGTGCGTTCTTCCACGCGCCGCTCCAGGGTGGCGTTCAATTCGGTAATGGCCGCCAGGCCCTCGCGTACAGCGGCGTCGGCGCGCACACGTTCGATATGGGCCCAGGAACGCTCGGTAACTTCGCCCATCAGGGCCAGGTCATACGGCGACCACACACGTGCGAATTTGTGGTGTACGGCCATCAGCGCGGACAGGCGGCCGTTCTTGATCAGCGGAAAGCACGCTGTCGCCGTGACGCCCAGTGCCTGAAAGCTGGCGGACTCCTCGGCGGGCATTTCCAGGCGGTTGTCGCCAATCACAAACGGCTCACCCGCGCGCAGGCGGCTTACGGCCAGCTCGCCGAACGCCGCCAGGCTGTAACGGCCGACGATACTGGGCGAGCCAGGCGCCGCCCAATTGTCGCGAATGGTGAAGCCGTCTTCATCGGCCTCCATGTCGGCGTAGGCGCAAATGGACACCTGCAGGTGCTCGGCCAACAGACGCGTGGTGGTGGTCATGATGGCTTCGGCATTGCTGCAATTGGTCACGGCGCTGCTAATGGCATCCAATACGGCCAGGCGGCGGGAGAGGAATACGGTAGCGGTGGTTTCGGTGACGGTATCGAGCATGCCCACGATCTGGCCTTGCGGGTCACGCACAGGACTGTAGCAAAACGTGAAGTACGCTTGCTCCGGACCGTTGCCACGCTCAACCACCAGCGGGTAGTTTTCGATGTAGGTCGCGTGCCCCTCAAAGGCGGCTTTGGCGATGGGGCCGATGTCATCCCATGCCTCACGCCAGATTTCGCTGAACGCACGCCCGAGCGAATAAGGTTTATCGCCAAGAATAGGAATAAACGCATCGTTGTAGAGCGTGATCAGGTGGGGGCCCCAGATGATGGACTGGGGGAAGCTTGAGGCAAGACACAGCGCAACTGTGGTTTTGAGTACGTCGGGCCATTGTTCCAGCTCGCCGAGCGGCGTACTGGCCCAATCATGCTGACGAACACGCTCAGCCATCTCGCTGCTGCCTTGCAGCCAATTCATCATTGGGTGGATACCTTATTGCCACGGTCTTCAGGGGGCGCTGATTGTATCAGCGCATCCAGCTACAGACCGGAATCACCGCGACCAGTTCAGCGAAATGATCGCGGTGATGGCAATTTGATGTTTTCTCCAAATGAATAGATCGACATGCCTGGCTCGCAGGCGCGGCCTGCCAACTATTGCGCGCCGAAAACCGCCGTCCAATAAATCCCCGCGTCACTCTTCGGGTCCATGGCATAGGCTGCCCCCAACTCGCGAAATTGCGGGTTCATCAGGTTGGCGCAATGGCCGGGGCTGGCGAGCCAGCCGTCCACCACCTTGCGCGGGGTGTCGAGGCCGGCGGCGATGTTTTCGCCGATGTTCTTCGCGATATAACCGGCCAGTTCCGCGCGGTCGCCGGGTGTGCGGCCATCGTGGTCCAGATGGTCGAAGAAATTGCCGTTGGCCATATTGCGCGTGTGGCTGTTGGCGGAATTGGCCAACTCCTCGTTCCACGACAGCGGTGTGGTCGCGGTAAATGCCTGGGTGCCGCACTGGCGTGGTTGTTCACGGGCGGTGTTGATCAGGTTGAGGATTTGCTTGCCTTCGGTCTGCCAATCCCCAAGTCCGCTGGTCAACAACGGCCGGGCCAGCACAATGCGCCAATCCTGGCCGCTGTTGCTCACGCCGATATCGACAAACTGCGGGTCCAGCACCACGCGACAGAAACTTTCGCGCACCGCCTTCATCGCCGCCTCGGCGTTTTTGGGGCCGGAGAGGCTGATGGCCTGCACATTCACCATCGGGTACGCGGCCCGCGCCAGCGCCTGCTGCAAGTCGCCGACATTGGTCGCCGGCAGCACCAGCCGCGTGTCGCTGGCCAACGGTGGCAGTTCCTGGGAACCCTGGTTACCGCAGCGCTGTACCTGGCTGCGGTATTCGTTGATCTGTTGCACTAACTGACTTTCTTCATTCGCCATCGCGCTGGCGCAGAACGCCAGACTGGCGGCCAGCGTCGTAAGACCCATCATCAATGACAGCACGCGCATGGACGTTACCCTTGAGCTTGAAAGTGCCCATGATGCGCGATGTAACCCGGTCAGGCGCAACGCCTTTTTTGTTTTTTTGCCTCAACGGGTGTTCTGCGGGCAGTTCTCGGCGCTGGTGCGGCGCCAGGCAAAGGTGCTCGCGGTGACGATTAATGCCAGCGACACGCCGAAGGTTACGTGCAGGCCATTAGCCACGGTTTGCGCCGTCGCACGGGTCACGTCGGGGCTGGCCCAGGCAAAGACTGCGCCCAGGGCCCAGGCACCGAAAATCAGGCCGAGGTTGCGTGACAGGTTCAGCAGGCCGGAGACCGTGCCGCGGCGTGATGGCTCGACATCGCTCATCACCGCGGTAGTGTTCGCGGCCTGGAACAGGCTGTAGCCCATGGTCAGCAGGATCAGCGAGCCCAGGTAGGCGATCAAGCCCGAAGCCAACGCCAGCGAGAGCGCGCCAAGCCCCATGATGCCCAACCCCGCGAGGGTAATGCGCGGGCTGCCCAGCCGGTCGGTGAGGAGGCCCGCCGGCAGGCCATTGAGCGCCGAGACACACGGGCCGACGGCCATCGCCAGGCCCATCCAGGCCGAATCAAGCCCCAGGCCACGGGACAGATAGAAAGGCCCGACCACGAAGGTGGTCATGATCACCGCCGACACCAGAGCACTCATTGCCAACCCTGCGCGCAACGCCGGGTCTCTCAATGGCAACCAGAATGCATCGCCCGAGGTGGAGGCGTGGGCCTGCCGATCAACCGGCAAATAACGCAAGGCGAGGGCGCCGGCCAACACGCCCAGCGGCACACCCAGCAGAAACAACGCGCGCCAGCCCCACAGGCTGAGCAATATTCCGCCGACGCTGGGCCCCATGGCGGTGCCGACGGCCGACATCGTGCCCAGCAAGCCCATCACGCGCCCGGTACGCTCCCGGGTGACCGTTTCGCCGACCATTGCCAGTGTCATCGCCATCATGACCGCCGCCCCCAGGCCTTGCAGGACGCGTGCACCCATCAGCCATGGCAATGACGGTGCGACACCGCACAGCGCGCACGCCGCAGCGAACAGCAGCAAGCCGGTGAGCAATAACCGGCGCCGGCCCAGGCGATCCCCCAGGCGGCCGGCGCTGACAATTACCGCTGTGATCGCCAACAGATAAGCCAGCACCACCCACTGCACCGAATGGAAGGAAGCATTGAAGGCTTGCGCCAGCGCGGGTAAGCCGACGTTGGCGATGCTGGTCCCCAGAGAGGCCAGCAACATAGACAGGGACAGGCAGACGAGACCGCCGCGAGAAGAGGTGTGCATGGGAAATTCCTTGAGTGAACGCTGCTGTCACAAATCTACGGCGTCGCCTAACATGGCGGAAGACGCATGGGTTGCAGCTAATACATGCAGCCAACGCCTGATAGGAGCGCCAATGCCGGATCTGAATTTGCTGATTACCCTGGATGTCTTGCTCAGCGAAGGCAGCGTGGCGCGCGCCGCCAAACGCCTGCGTCTGAGCCCGTCGGCCATGAGCCGTGCGCTGGCACGGCTGCGTGAAACCACCGGCGACCCCTTGTTGGTGCGTGCCGGGCGTGGCCTCGTGCCGACACCGCGCGCGCTGGCGCTGCGCGAGCACGTCGGCCGTTTGGTACAAGACGCCCAAGCCGTGCTGCGGCCCGCGCAATCCCTGGACATGAGCCAGGTGATACGCACTTTCACGCTGCGCTCCAGCGAAGAGTTTGTCGAAAATCTTGGCCCGGCATTGCTGGCGCGCATCGCCCAAGACGCGCCCGGCGTGCGGCTGCGCTTCGTCAACAAGACGGACAAGGACAATGCCTTGCTGCGTGACGCCAGCGTGGACCTGGCGATCGGCGTGGTCGACGCCAGTGCCGGCCCGGAGGTGCTGACCCAGGCGTTGTTTCGCGATCGCCTGGTCGGCGTGGTGCGCAGCGGCCATCCTCTGAGCCAGGGGGATGTCAGCGCCGAGCGTTTTGCCGAGGGCCAGCACGTCTACGTGTCACGGCGCGGGTTGGACCGTGGCGAGGTCGATGACGCGCTCGAAGCCCAAGGCCTCACGCGTCACATCAGTACCATCGTCGCCGGTTTTGCCACGGCGATCGCCCTTGCCCGCGACACTGATCTGATCGCCAGCGTGCCCGAGCGCTACACCGCCAATCAGCGCGCGGGTCTGTATAGCTTCCCACTGCCGGTCGCAATACCGACTTTCACCCTGTCCATGCTCTGGCATCCACGCCTGGATGCCGACCTGGCCCATCGCTGGTTGCGTGGCTGTTTGCGTGAGGTGTGCGGGCACTGAACCGGCCGCAACAGGTACAATCGCGGCTGCCTTGACGCGAAACCCCAGGAATTTGCATGTTCAGCCTTACCCGCTATACCGCGCCGTGCCCCGAGTCGGTCAACAGCCAGATCCTGCAGATGGTGGTGGACAACCTCACCGACATCAGCAGCGTCGCGCTGGCACCGAGTAATTTGCTCTACAACATCTATCAGTACGCCACCGGCTTTGAGGTGCACCTTTACCTGCAGGCGCTGGATGGTTCCAAAGGCATTGCCGTCGAGCTGGTGGTGGCGATGGATGAGGAACAGGTGATTGGCTTTTGCCTGTATCTGCCCGTGAAGGATGATCCGCAGGCCTGTGGTATCGCCTTTATGGCCGTGCAAGCCGGGCGTCGGCGCCAGGGCGTGGCACGCGCGATGATGCACGAGGTGCTCGCGTGCTATCCCCATGCGGAACTGGCGTGTGCGGTGGAAAAAGTCTCGGCTTTTGAAGCCATGGGCTTTCAGGTTCGCGGCGCGCGGGGCACCCAGGTATTGATGAACACACGCGATTACGGCACCGATGGCTTGATGGGCGTGCTGGACGTGGCCTCGATCTATACCTCATTGGAGGTCCGGCAGATTCATACCTACCTGCTGCAAAAACACGGCAAGCGCGCGATGGTCGACGCGGAGAAACAGCGCGATCGCCACCTTGATCAGCTGACACGCAAGGTTGAGCGGTTTGTAAGTGAGCGTCAGGCCTGAATAAAAAAACCTCCCTTGGGAGGTTTTTTATTGCCGAGTCAAATCTCATGGCTTGGTCAGGCGCCCGTTGTCGGCGGGCTGCCGTCATCACGGGTAATCACGTTGTAGCGGTCGGCATCGGGGTGAAGCGTGATTCAATCGCGCGCCCGTTTGATCATCGCCAGAATCGTCGCCAGCAACTCCTGCTGCGCCTCTTCGCGGCTGATCTCGCCACTGGCCGCCGCATGGGACAAGGCCTCCGCCGCGCCGAGCATGGCGCGCATGGCGGCCTGGGAAACATTGGCGCCGGGTGCAAACGGCGCCAGGGCATCCCGGCATTTATCGAGGAAGATTGCCTCATATTTGCGCTTGAGGGTTTCCAGCTCCGGCGAGCTGCTCAAGGCGGCAATCACGCCCGGGATTTCCCGCCCTTGCAATAACACGCAATCGACATAGGACGAGGCGATCACCCACGCCCGATCCTCCAATGTTGCGTCGCTGGCGTCCAGGGCATCGGCCAGCACCTGGTTCTGGCGCCCGTCGAAGTCCTCGTAAAGCGCAGCCAGCAACCCGGCGCGGGTGACGAAATGGTCATAGACCACCGGTTTGGTCACGCCCGCCAGTTCCGCCAGGCGGCCGAGGGTCAGGGCTTCGGTGCCTTCATCGCTGACCAGTTGCCAAGCCACGTCCAGCAATTGGCGAAGGCGATCTTCGCGTGAAAGGCGTCGACGTGGGGCAGGGGATTCATCGCTTGACATGCTTATATACCAAAAGTAACTTAAAGGTCGTAACTTACTAAAAGTAGCTAAGCCCAGACTAAACTGAAAGGGAGTCAATGTCATGCACGCACTGCTCGTCGTTGCCCATCACGACCCAAAATCCCTAACCCACAGCCTTGCCGTGCAAGTGGCGGCGGGCCTGACCGCTGCCGGCCATACGTACGAGATCGCCGACCTCGCCGCTGAAGGCTTCGACCCGCGCTACACCGCCGCCGACCACCTGGTACATCGCACGCGCGCCGAACCGCCGGCTGACGTGCTTGCCGAACAGGCCCGCATCGACCGCGCGGATGCACTGGTGCTGGCGTTCCCGATCTATTGGTGGTCGCTGCCGGGCCTGCTCAAAGGCTGGGTCGACCGTGTGTTCGTCAACGGCTGGGCGATTGATTACGGCCCGGACAGCCCGGTGGTGAAAAAACTGCGGCATTTGCAGGTGCATCTGCTGGCGGTTGGCGCAGCGGACGCAAGCGCGTTTGAACGACATGGTTATGCCAAGGCGATGCGCACGCAGATTGACTACGGGATTTTTGATTACTGCGGCGCGCAGGTGGTGACGTCGAAGTTGCTGCTGGAGTCGGAAAGCGGCTCGGCGCAGGCGCATTTGCAGACGGCGAAGGCGCTAGGGCAGGGCCTGTTTGCAAACGAGACGGTCGCCGGGTAGTCAGCCTTCGCGAAACAAATCGTGGGCGTCCAGCAGGCGGTAGGCAATTTCCGGGCGTTTTTCCATGCCTCTGCGAATCGCCGCCGGAATGGCTTGCCGGGTTTTGCGGCACATACCGGGCAGCTCATCGAGGGTGATCAGTATCCCGCGCATGCTCTTGACCTCGGTGTGCCCCGGCGCGACATGCACGCGGATACCCAATTGCTCGTACATCCGCTGTTGCATGTGCTCCAGGTCTTGCAGGCTTTTGAGGTCTTCAAGGCGTTCGATCAGCTTCTTCTCTTCCTGACGCGTCAGGTTGAGGACGCGCAGGTCGGCGTCGTGGGCTTGCAGCAGTTGTTCACGATCGCAGACACACACGCCGGGTGGGCAGGGTTGGCGAATTGTCATGATCACTCCCTCCCCATGCCGACGCGCCGGATCAGTAGCTCAGCGCAACCCCAAGACTGCCCAGGGCCTTCCAGTAGTCAGGGTAGGTCTTGGCGACGCAGTCCGGGTCTTGAATACGCACCCCCGACACCTTCAGGCCTGCCAGGGCAAAGCACATGGCGATGCGGTGGTCGGCGTGAGTGTCGATCAGCGCAGTGCACGAGGTGCCGGCCAACGCAGGATCACTGGCGACGAGCAGGTCGTCACCTTCGATGGTCGCCAAACCCGGGCGGATTTCGTTGAGACCGTCGTGCAGCGCCTGTACGCGATCACATTCCTTCACGCGCAGGTTGGCCAGTTCGGTAAAACGCACCGGGGTGTTGTTGAACGCGGCGAGTACCGCGAGGGTCGGGATCGCGTCCTGCATTTGCGAGCCGACGACGGTGGCCTGCATGTGCGGGAACTGGGCGATCACGGCTTGTGCCTTGGCGTCCGGCTGGGTGAAGTCTTGCGCGGCGACGCCAATGTCGATGTGGCCGCCGGTCAACACTTCAGCGGCCCACAAGTAGGTGGCGGCGGAGGCGTCGGGTTCGATCAGGTAATCATGGGCGGTGTAGCCGGTCGGGGCGACGCGCCAGGTGGTGTCGTCAACCACGTCCACTTGAGCGCCGAACGCGCGCATGCAGTCCAGGGTCAGGTCCACATAGCCACGGGCGCCAATGTCTTTGCCGGTCAACGCCACTTCAATGGGCGCTTCGCCGCATGCGGCAAGCATCAGCAGGGCTGACACATATTGGCTGGACAAACCGCCATCGATTTCAAAACGCTTGGCCTTGATCTTGCCCACGCCATGCACGGTCACGGGCGGGCAGCCGGTCGGGCTATCGACGCGGATGCCGTTCTGGCCAAGTGTCGCCAGCAGCGGGCCGATCGGGCGCTTTTGCATGTAGTCGTCGCCGTCCAGCACCACCTTGCCTTCGACCGTCGCCACGGCAGCGGTGAGAAAACGCATCGCGGTGCCGGCATTGCCCAGAAACAGCGGTTGCGTTGGCAATTGCAGTTTGCCTGCGCCGGTGACCACGAAGGTGGTCTCGTCCGGCTCGTCGATGGTCACGCCCATCTGGCGCAGGGCCACCGACATGTGGCGGGTGTCATCACTCTTCAAGGCACCGCTCAGGCGGCTGGTGCCCTTGGCCAGGGCTGCCAGCAACAGGGCACGGTTGGTAATGGATTTGGAGCCGGGCGGCGCGACCTTGCCGTTCAGGGGGAAATTAGGCGGTGTAACGGTCA
This sequence comes from Pseudomonas sp. O39, assembly GCF_045447295.1. Lineage (NCBI taxonomy): Bacteria > Pseudomonadati > Pseudomonadota > Gammaproteobacteria > Pseudomonadales > Pseudomonadaceae > Pseudomonas > Pseudomonas sp. O39. Next base: position 66,637 of record NZ_JBJGXV010000016.1, on the reverse strand, counting down.
CGGTTTTCTGCGAACTCAAGGTACAAGGCTCCTGATCAAGGCAAGGTGGTGCGCAGTGGCGCGACGGACGGACCGAATAATCAGCCAAACACGCCACGCTTGTCGAGCAGGGATCGTTGTACGGCGCGTATTACGGCGCCATCAGCCCATTCACTGCACCGTAGGTGAAGGCCTTGAGGTCTTGGGTGTGCAAGGTGCCGGTGCGCAGGAAACCACCCGCGAGCTGGTGCATGGCCCCATAGAGGAACTCGGCGATGCTGGAACCCGCCGTCAAGCGACGCACACCCAGCGCTTGCAGGCTTTCGGGAGTGGGCAGGTTGGCCCAGGCCAGTACATTGACGGGCAAGGGCGTGGCCTGGCACAGCTGCCGGATTTCGTGTTCAAGGTGGATGCCGGCCGCGAACAAGCCGTCTGCACCTGCCTGCTGATAAATGCTTGCGCGGCGCACAAGCTCTTCCAGGCGTTGAGCCTCGGGGGCCAAGCCCTTGAGGTACACATCGCAGCGTGCATTGATAAACAGCTTCACCCCGCAGCGATCGGCGATCTGGCGCGCTATTTCGATCTTGCGCGCCAATAGTTCAGGCGAACCGGCACCGTCTTCCAGGTTGATGCCCACGGCGCCGGCCTCGATCAGCGCTTCCACGAGTTGGCCGACCTGCTGCGGATCGTCCGAATAACCGCCTTCGATATCGACACTCAGGGGGACATCGATAACCCGCACGATGGAGTGCACAGTGCTGACCAGCAGCGGCTGCGGCAACTGGTTGCCATCCTTGTAACCATGCGCCCACGCCACGGCTGCGCTGCTGGTGGCAACGGCCTTACTGCCCAGTTGCGCCACCAGGCGCGCACCGCCGGCGTCGGCGACATTGGGCAGGATCAGCAAGGTGTCGCGGTGAAGGGCGTGGAAGGCGTCGGCGTGTGCGGGCATGGTCAATCAGTCCTTTGAGCGGGCGTTTTTTATTGAAGGCGCTTTTGATACCAAGAATCGGAGGACGGCCGCAACGAATAACCTAATCCAGGTCGACATTTCCTACATCGGTGTCGACTTGGTGTCTTATCCCTAACGCAGCGTGTAGCCGTACCGCTCGTTACCGGGTAGGACTACTGCCAAAATTGATGCAGGACAAAGGCCTTTACTCCGCGAAACTGAGGCGAAGTATGAAGTTTCCGAGAGAAGTGCCTGCTGGACAATAAAACGCAGCGAGGTAAGTTCAAAGTGTGCCCCATGACGGGGCATATTCAATCAAGGAGTGAATGAAATGAACAAACCCGAGACTCAACTCAGACATGGTCGCGTCGTGACGCCGGCCAGCCGTGGTTCCGTGGCAGTGGAACGCGGGCTGTTGGGCAACTGGCAAGTCAACGAAATGGAAGGCGGCAAGAACTTCCCGGCACTCACCGCCGGGCCTTTCCCAGCACCCTATGAAACCGACGACCCCAGCGTAACGCCACCTGCCGATGGGTATATCCTGAGCGGCGGTAAAACCGACGACCGTGACTGCATCAACTTCACCGACGAGGAAATGAGCAAAAAGCTCAATACCCCGTTTAACTGGCCGTTGCTGAATGTCGAGGCCGGCCAGGTGTTCAAGGTGCAGTGGGAATACACCGCCGCCCACGTCACCCGTGGCTATCGTTGGTTGATCACCAAGGATGGCTGGGACCCCAAGCAGCGCATCAGCCGCGCTCAACTGGAGGCCAAGCCGTTCTTTGAAGACTTTTACACCCAAGTGCCTTACTACCAGCACGCCGACGAAATGAAAGCCAAGGTCGAACACCAGGTCACCCTGCCCAAAGGCAAGAAGGGCCGGCACGTAGTGGTGTTGATGTGGATCGTGGCCAACACCGGCAACGCGTTTTATCAGGCGTTTGACCTGGACTTCAAGTAAGTCCGATTAACGCTTGCTCAACCAGTAATCATGTAACGCCCGCACGGCCGGTTCGATTTCGCTGACCTGCTGTTGATGGGCGTTTACATCCAGGTCCGCCGGCAACTCGAAGTTATCCTGCTCGGCGCACCAGGAAATTTTCTCCAACTGCGTGGCCTGTTCGGCCGGCAGTTCCGGCCAGTTGCCAATCGCGGCACCACGGATATAGCCAAAGCACCATTCTTCAGCGAGCGTTACGGCCTGGCCTTGATGTTCGGTGTCATCGAAGCGTGCCTTGAAGTTTTGCGTATCGGTTGCCAGTTGCGCCGCCAGGGTATTCATATGGCGCACGCACAGCTCCAGGAAGCGCTGGGCCTCTTCGGCACTCTCCCACGCCGGGTTCTGCCCACCCCAGATCGCCGGGAACCACTCACCGACTTCCACTTGTGCCGGGCTGGACACCAGCGCGGTGAAATAGCCGTCGAGTTCGGCCAGGTTCAGCACCGAATGATCGTCGCCGTACTTGAGCAAGGTTTCTTCGATGAATTCGAAATCGGCAGGGGCGAGAGGTTGGGCGTGCATGGCATTTCCTTTGAGCGTCGAACGCCGCTGATGGGCGGCTTAAAGCGCGAAGGATGGCGCCTGGGCCGGCTTTTTTCCAGCGTTTTTGCCGGGTTTTAGCTGCGACGTTGGCACAGCTTGCTCACGCACGTCGCGCCCACCACTGCGAGAATGATCGGCACCAGAAAGTCATGGTCGATGCGGGTAAATTCCGCCACCAGCACAATCGCGGTCAGCGGCATGCTCATGCTGGCCGCCAGGAACGCCGCCGCGCCAATGATCGCAAACGCCCCCAGCGGCACGCCGGGCCACAGCAGGCTCCAGGCGCCGCCGAGGATGATCGCCAGCAATGCGCCGTTGGCCAGGCCCGGCGTCAGCAGACCGCCTTCGGCCCCGGCGCGCAGGCTGCTGGCGGTGATCAGCACCTTGACCAGCAGCAGAATGGCGGCCAGGCCGATGCTCAGTTCATTGTCGAAGCCCAATTGCGCCGGGCCTTTGCCATTGCCGAGAATTTGCGGCAGCAGCATCGCCAGCCCACCGATAATCGTGAAGTTGATCACCGACAACACCGGTAAACGCCAGCCGCGCGCGGCATTGGCCCTGGCGGCGCCGGTAAGGCGGGTAAAGCCATAGGCGGCCACGCCAAACACTGGCCCGCAGACCACCGCCCAGGCGATCAATGCCGGGCTCAGCGCAAAGTGCGGCACCTCATATTGCGATTGCGCGCCCAGACCGATCCACGCCACTGCCGCGCCCAGCGCCGAAGTCGTCAGGGCAATCACGGCCGCCGGCCAACTGAATGCCCCCACCAGCACTTCCAGCACAAACACCGCGCCGCCCAACGGCACGTTATAGACTGCCGCCAGCCCGGCGCCCGCACCGCACGCCACGATCAAGCGGTGCATGTCGGGTTCAAGCCGCGCACGTTGCGACAACCACGTCGCCGCCAATGCGCCGACTTCACGCGGCGCCACTTCACGCCCCAGTGGCGAGCCAAGGGCCACGGTGATGATCTGCAGCACGCTGTGGGCGAGGGTGGTCTTGGGCGGCATGCTCGGCATGCTGGGCGATACCGCCTGCTTGATACTCACTAGTGGGCGACCGTAGCGATAAATCGTCCACCAGCCCAACCCGGCCACCACACCGCACACCACCAGCACCCACACGCGGCGTTCCGGCGGCGCAGCGGTCACGCCCCATAAAAAGGTTTCGTGGCTGACCAGGCTGTCGAGGCTGTAACCGTAGGCCAAATGCTGGATGCCATGCAGCAGCAACGCCAGGAGCATGCCGCCCAGACCCGCGCCAATCCCGGTCAGCACGACGACCAGGGCCAGAATCAACGATGAACGAAACGTGGACGGCATACACGGCTCCAGGCAAGGGCCCTGATTGTATAGCCGATAAGTCGCGCTTTCGGGATGAAATGTATCGGCGCTGCATGAACCTGTCGCCCACACCCTTTCATTACGTTTGCCAGTCCCGTTTTTGGCCGATGCGCCGTCGCGCTCCCTTGTTATAGTTCGGGCCTTATCACTCGCCAGTCAGGGATCACTGCCATGTCCGAATACCAAGCCTTCGTCGTCGAACTCACCGGCAACGTTGCCCATGTGCAGATCAACCGCCCGGAAAAGATCAATGCGATGAACGCGGCGTTCTGGACCGAAATCATCGACATCTTCCAATGGATCGAAGACACCGACGCGGTCCGCGCCGTGGTGCTCAGCGGCGCCGGCAAGCATTTTTCCTCGGGCATCGACTTGATGATGCTTGCCTCGGTGGCCAATGAGTTCGGCAAGGACGTAGGCCGCAATGCACGCTTGCTGCGCCGCAAGATCCTGGAACTGCAAGCGTCCTTCAACACCGTCGACAACTGCCGTAAACCCGTACTGGCGGCGATCCACGGCTACTGCATTGGCGGCGCTATCGACCTGATCAGCGCCTGCGACATGCGCTACGCCGCTGAGGATGCGCAATTTTCCATCAAGGAAATCGACATCGGCATGGCCGCCGACGTCGGCACCTTGCAACGCCTGCCGCGTATTGTCGGCGACGGCATGTTGCGGGAGCTGGCCTACACCGGCCGCCAATTTGGCGCTGAGGAAGCGCGCAGCATTGGCCTGGTCAATCGCGTGTATTCGGACTATGAAAGCCTGTTGGCTGGCGTCATGGAAATTGCCCAGCAAATCGCCGCCAAGTCGCCGATTGCCGTGGCCGGCACCAAGGCCATGATCAGCTACATGCGCGACCACACGGTCAATGATGGTTTGGAATACGTTGCCACCTGGAACTCGGCTATGTTGCAATCCAACGACCTGCGTGTGGCCATCGCGGCCCATATGAGCAAGCAGAAACCCGAATTCGTGGATTGACCGACATGACCCCAGGCTGGATTACCACAACGCTGCTCGACAACGACGCCCCCGGCGGCTGGGCCGTCGCCCGCAGCCGCGAAGGCTTTTTGCATGACACCAACGGCCCGCTGTTTCCCCGGGAATGGCTCAAGCGCCAGGACCTCTCGGTGTTCGCCGAACATGGCATCGGCCACCTCGATGGCGAGCCGGTGTACTTGCTTGAACTCAACTCGGCCAGTGACGTGCCGGGTTGCAGTTGGCAGGGTTTGCGCGGCTTCATGCTGCAAGGCGACCACACGCTGTACAAAGTGTTGGGTTACGCCGCGCAGATCGGCACATGGGCGCGGGAACATCGGTTTTGCGGCAGTTGCGGCCAGGCCATGGTCTAGGTGCCACGGGAGCGGGCGATGTATTGCCAGGCGTGCGACCTGCGCAGCTACCCGAGGATTTCGCCGAGCATGATCGTGCTGGTGACGCGGGGCGACGAGATCCTGTTGGCACGCTCGCCACGCTTTGTCAGCGGTGTCTACAGCACCCTGGCCGGGTTTGCCGAGCCGGGTGAATCCGCTGAAGACTGCCTGATTCGCGAAGTACGCGAAGAAGTGCAGGTGGAGGTCAAGAATATCCAGTACATGGGCAGCCAATGCTGGCCGTTCCCACACTCGATGATGCTGGGGTTCCATGCCGAGTACGCCGGCGGCGACATCGTGCCCCAGGCCGACGAGATCGAAGACGCGCAGTGGTTCAACATCCACGACCTGCCGCCGTTGCCGGCGTCACGCTCGATTGCGCGCTACCTGATCGACCTCTACCTGGCTCGGCGCTTAGGCCACGCTGAACCAGTGCTGCCAGGCTAGGCGCACGGTCAGGCCGAGCACCACGGTGATAAACACCGGGCGAATGAATTTGGCGCCGCCGCTGATCGCGCTGCGTGCGCCAAAGAACGCGCCACCCATCACCGAGAAGCCCATCGCCAGGCCGACGATCCAGTCCACCGAACCGTTGAAGATGAACACCGACAGCGCCGCCGCGTTGCTGACGAAGTTCATGCTGCGCGCCACGCCGCTGGCTTTGACCAGGTCGATCGGGTGCAGCAGCATCGTGCTCACCGTCCAGAACGCGCCGGTGCCGGGCCCGGCCACGCCATCGTAGAAGCCCAGGCCGAAGCCTTGGGTGGACTGCCATTTCTTCTTGATGGGTGCATCGGCATCCAGCGGCGCCTTGGGCGTGCCGCCGAACAGCAGGTACACACCGCAACCGAACACGATTACCGGGAGCATTTTGTTCAGGGTTTCGGCGGGCAGGTAGTGGGCGACCACCGCACCGGCCAGGGCCCCGATCAGGGTGCCGACGATGGCATGGACCCATTGGCGCGGGTGAAACAGTTTGCGCCGGTAGAAGGTGAAGCTCGCGGTGGCGGAGCCGAACGTCGAACTCAGTTTGTTGGTGCCCAGTACCAGGTGTGGCGGCATGCCGGCGGTCAGCAGGGCCGGCGTGGTGAGCAGGCCGCCGCCGCCGGCGATGGCGTCGATGAAACCGGCGATGAAGGCAACGACGGCGAGAATGGCGAGGGTGGTCAGGTCAACGCTGAGTTCGAAGGGCATGGGCAGGGCTTATTATTGGCAGGGCGCAGCGAAGGGGCTGTACCGAAGGCCAGTATCTTACCTGTCTGATGAAGGCAGAACCAAATGTGGGAGCGGGCTTGCTCCCACCTTTTAAATCCTGCCCACTTTATTAACGGTGTGTGCCTAACCACTCCAGCGCGGTGCGCCACACACAAATCCCGAGGAAGTAAGCCGACATCAGCGACCACAGCCCGAACGTCCACGGGTTGGTATTCGGATAATCCACCACCATCAAAAAGCTGCATAGCAACCAGATCGTGGTGACTGCGATATTGATCGGCATGAACCGCTTGACCCGGAACGGGTGCAGGAACTTCATGGGGGTCACCGTCAACAACGCCAGGCCGATCACGGTCAGCAACGTGACCCAGGCTTGCGGCTGGATGATGTAGACGCACAGGGCAACCACGTTCCACGCGGCGGGGAAGCCGACAAAGTAGTTGTCCTTGCTCTTCATATTCACGTTGCAGAAGCAGAACAACGACGACACCAGAATCACCGAAACCGTGAACAGGTGCGTAAAGTCCGGCAGGTCGATATAGCGGTAGATAAACAGTGCCGGAATAAACACGTAGGTCAGGTAATCAATCACCAGGTCCAGCACCGAGCCATCAAAGCTCGGTAATACCGTACTCACATTCACTCGGCGCGCCAGCGAGCCGTCGACACCATCGACCACCAGCGCAAGGCCCAGCCACAGCAGGCAAGCCTTGGGTGAGTTTTCCAGCAGTGCCAGGGTGGCCAGGAAGGCCAATACCACACCGGTGGCGGTAAAGCCGTGGGCGCCCCAGGCTTTGAGTCTGGCTACATGCAGGGTCGATATCACGGGCGGTTCTCCAAAAGGTCAAACGGGGCAGCCGACGACGTAACGCCGTCGAGTCTGGCCAGGGGATGCAGGTATCGACCGGGAAGGGGGGGATAAGGTTCACCCTCCCGGTATATCACTTAGCGTAGCAAGCGTAGGACGTTTCGGCATCAGCCCTGACGGAACACCAGCGCCTTCAGACCACTTTGAGGGTCGATATCCGGAAATTCCGGTGGGTTCTCCAGCCGCTCGACAAAGCGCAGGCCCGGTGCTTCGCGGGTTACACCGTCAATCAGGAAGTCTTCGCCGAAGGCCGGGTCGTTCATGCAGGCCAATACCGTGCCTTGCTCCGTGAGCAAATCCGGCAGGCGGCGCAGTACGCGCTGGTAGTCCTTGGTCAGCAGGAAGCTGCCTTTCTGAAAAGAGGGCGGGTCGATGATCACCAGGTCGTAGGGGCCACTGTTGGTGACTTTGGCCCAGGACTTGAACAAGTCGTGGCCCAGAAAGGTGACCTTGCTCAGGTCGTGACCATTCAGGCGATGGTTGTCGCGCCCACGGCTCAGGGCACCACGGGCCATGTCCAGGTTCACCACATGGTCCGCGCCACCTTCGATGGCGGCCACCGAAAACCCACAGGTATAGGCGAACAGGTTAAGCACGCGCTGGCCCTTGGCCTGCTCGCGGACCCAGTTGCGGCCGTAGCGCATGTCAAGAAACAGCCCGCTGTTCTGTTTTTTACCCAGGTCGATCAGGTAACGCAGGCCACCTTCGGTGATGGTCAGCTCATCCATCGCTTCGCCCACCAGCCATTCGGTGGTGCTCTGCGGCAGATAGCGGTGTTGCAGGGCGACCGTATGAACACCGAAGCGAGCCCAATCAATCTGCACCAGTTGCTGCTTCAAGGCATCCAGTTGCTCCGTCTCTTTGAACAGGGCAACCAGCACCACGCCTTGCAGCCAGTCCACCGTCAGTTGTTCCAGCCCGGGCCAGCAGCGGCCACGGCCATGGAACAAGCGCCGGGTTTCAGCCGGCGCGCCGGCCAGGGCGGTGAGCAAATGGGCGTGCAAGGTAGCGAGTGCGTCTGGGTTCATCATTCAGCGTCGGTCTTTGAGCGGGCGGCATTTTAAACACAGTTACGGGTTTCAGGGGGGCTGGAGCACATCGTGCTGGAAAAAAGCGGATTGGCAGTGATTCATGCTCAAAGTGCTCTAGCGCACGGGGTATAACAGTCAAAAAAACCTCTGGCACCGACATAAACTGGAAAAAAGCCCGGAGGTGCCCATGAACGGTTTCGCGCGTGCAGTCAGTCACACCGCTGTGGATCAAGTAGAGCAGGACGAATGGCGTGACGCTCTGGCGTCGCTGGTGGCCAATGCCGGGCCTGCGCGGGCGCGCCAGATTCTAGACCTGCTGGCACGGGAAGGCAGCGCCCCGGCTATCGACTGGAAACCGCGCCACGGTACGCCGTATATCAACAGCATCAGCGTTGAGCAGCAGCCGGCCTTTCCCGGCGACCTCGCCACCGAAGAGCGGGTGGCCTCGCTGGTGCGCTGGAACGCCCTGGCCATGGTGGTACGGGCTAACCAGGCATATGGCGAACTCGGTGGTCATATCGCCAGTTACGCCAGTGCGGCGGATTTGTTCGAAGTGGGCTTCAACCACTTCTTCCGCGCCCGCAAAGACGGGTTCGGCGGCGATCTGGTGTTCTACCAACCGCATTCTGCACCCGGCATTTATGCGCGTGCCTTTCTCGAAGGGCGCTTGAGCGAAAACGACCTGACCCACTATCGCCAAGAGATCGGAGCGCCAAAAGCCGGCGCACGCGGGCTCTCCAGCTACCCCCACCCGTGGTTGATGCCCGACTTCTGGCAGTTCCCCACCGGTTCCATGGGTATTGGCCCGATCAGTTCGATTTTTCAGGCGCGATTCATGCGCTACCTGCAGCATCGCGGCTTGCTGGACACTACCGACCGCCACGTGTGGGGCGTATTCGGCGACGGCGAAATGGATGAACCGGAAAGCATGTCGGCCCTGACCCTGGCCGCCCGCGAAGGCCTGGACAACCTGACCTGGGTGGTCAACTGCAACCTGCAACGCCTCGACGGCCCGGTGCGCGGCAATGGTCGAATCATCGACGAACTGGAAGCGTTATTTGCCGGTGCCGGCTGGAACGTGATCAAACTGGTGTGGGGTTCCGACTGGGATGCCTTGCTCGCCAAGGACAGCGACGGCTCACTGGTGAATACCCTGTCGCACACCGTCGACGGGCAATTCCAGACCTTCGCTGCCAAGGATGGCGCCTATAACCGCAAACATTTTTTCGGCCAAAGTGCGTCTCTGGCCAAACTGGTCGAGGGCATGAGCGACGAACAGATCGACCGCCTGAAACGCGGTGGCCACGATATGGTTAAGATCCACGCCGCCTACCACGCCGCGCGCCGCGTTAAAGGCCAGCCGACGGTAATCCTGGCCCAGACCAAAAAGGGCTTCGGCATGGGCGAGGCCGGGCAGGGCAAGATGACCACTCACCAGCAGAAGAAACTGGATCGCGAGGCGCTGCTTGCCTTTCGCAATCGCTTCCAACTGCCGCTGTCGGATGCGCAGACCGAATCGCTGAGTTTCTTTAAACCGTCGGATGACAGCCCTGAACTGCGCTACTTGCGTCAACGTCGCCATGCCTTGGGCGGTTATGTGCCCAGCCGCAGCCAGCTCGCAGCACCGGTAAGCGTACCGCCAGTGGCGGGTTACGCCGGTTTCGCCACGGCGGCGGCGGGCAAGGAAATGTCCACCACCATGGCTTTCGTGCGCATGCTCACCAACCTGCTCAAGGACAAGGCCCTGGGCCCGCGTATCGTGCCTATTGTCGCCGATGAGGCGCGCACTTTTGGCATGGCCAACCTGTTCAAGCAGATTGGCATCTATTCCAGTGTCGGCCAGTGTTACGAGCCAGAAGACATTGGCTCGATCCTCAGCTACCGCGAAGCCACCGACGGGCAGATTCTTGAAGAGGGCATCAGCGAAGCCAGCGCCATCAGTTCCTGGGTGGCAGCGGCGACCAGCTATTCGGTGCATGGCCTGCGCATGTTGCCGTTCTACATCTACTACTCGATGTTCGGTTTCCAGCGCGTCGGTGATCTGATCTGGGCTGCCGCCGATCAACGTGCCCGTGGCTTCCTGCTCGGCGCCACCGCCGGGCGCACCACCTTGGGCGGCGAAGGGCTGCAGCACCAGGACGGCAGCAGCCACCTCACTGCCGCCACCGTGCCCAACTGCCGGGCCTACGATCCGGCGTTTGCCGGTGAGTTCGCGGTGATTCTTGACCACGGCATGCGCCAGATGCTCGAGCACGATGTGGACGAGTTCTACTACGTGACCCTGATGAACGAAAACTACCCGCAACCAAGCCTGCCCGAGGGTGTAGAGGCGGCGATTATCAAGGGCATGTATAGGCTGGAGGGCGCCGTCGACGCTAGGGTGCGCCTGCTCGGTTCCGGCACCCTGGTGCGTGAGGCCCAGGCCGCCGCGCAGTTGCTGGCCGAGGATTGGCAAGTGGCGAGCGAGGTGTTCAGCGTCACCAGTTTCAGCGAACTGGCGCGGGAAGCGCGGGACGTCGAGCGGTGGAATCACCTGCACCCGCAGGCTACCAAGCGTTGCAGCCATGTGCAGGACTGCTTGCCCCAAGGCGCACCGGTGATTGCCGTATCCGACTATGTACGCGCGGTGCCGCAGATGATCGCTTCGTACCTGGATGCCAGCTACACCGTGCTCGGCACCGATGGGTTCGGTCGCAGTGATACACGGGCGGCGTTGCGTGATTTCTTTGAGGTCGATCGGCACCACATAGTGCTGGCGGCGCTGACGGCGTTGGTGGAACAGGGCAGTGTGGAGGCGCGGGTGTGCCAGGAAGCGATTGAACGGTATGGCTTGCAGACGGAGCGGGATGCGTCCTGGGTTTGCTGAATGGCGATAATCCAAATGTGGAAGCGGGCTTGCTCGCGAAAGCGGTGTGTCAGTCGCCATCTACAGTGACTGATACACCCCATTCGCGAGCAAGCCCGCTCTCACATCCGCATCAATCAGTCCCAGCTTAAAGCGCCGCCAGTTTGATACTCGATCACGCGGGTTTCGAAGAAGTTTTTCTCTTTCTTCAAATCCATAATCTCACTCATCCACGGGAACGGGTTGGTGGTGCCTGGATACTCTTCTTTCAAGCCAATCTGCGACAGACGACGGTTCGCGATGAACTTCAGATAATCCTCCATCATCGCCGCATTCATGCCCAACACCCCACGCGGCATGGTATCGCGCGCATATTCAATCTCCAGCTGCGTCCCTTGCAGGATCATCTGGGTCGCTTCTTCCTTCATCTCGGCATCCCACAAGTGTGGGTTTTCGATTTTGATCTGGTTGATCACGTCGATACCGAAGTTCAGGTGCATCGACTCGTCGCGCAGGATGTACTGGAACTGCTCGGCCACGCCGGTCATTTTGTTGCGGCGGCCCATGGACAGGATCTGGGTGAAGCCGCAGTAGAAGAAGATGCCTTCGAGGACGCAGTAGTAGGCGACCAGGTTGCGCAGCAGTTCTTTGTCGGTTTCGACGGTGCCGGTTTCGAACTTCGGATCGGAGATCGAACGGGTGTACTTCAGGCCCCACGCGGCTTTTTTAGCCACCGATGGGATCTCGTGGTACATGTTGAAGATCTCGCCTTCATCCATGGCCAGCGATTCGATGCAGTACTGGTAGGCGTGGGTGTGGATCGCTTCTTCGAAGGCCTGGCGCAGGATGTACTGGCGGCACTCCGGGTTGGTGATCAGGCGGTAAACGGCCAGCACCAGGTTGTTGGCAACCAGAGAGTCGGCGGTGGAGAAGAAGCCCAGGTTGCGCATGACGATGCGGCGTTCGTCGTCGGTCAGGCCTTCGGGGTTTTTCCACAGCGCGATGTCGGCGGTCATGTTGACCTCTTGCGGCATCCAGTGGTTGGCGCAGCCGTCGAGGTACTTTTGCCAGGCCCAGTCGTACTTGAAGGGCACGAGTTGGTTGAGGTCGGCGCGGCAGTTGATCATGCGCTTTTCGTCAACGGCGACGCGGGCGGCGGAGCCTTCCAGCTCGGCGAGGCCTTCGGCGACGTCGAGTTTGTCCAGGGCGGCCTTGGCGCGGATGATCGCAGCGGAGTCGTTGGCAGTCACATTGCGTGCTTCCAGCGCAGCAGCGGCGCCGGCACCGTCGAGGCGGTCCATGTTGGCTTCGCTGGCGTGGCCGGCATTGGCGCCTTTGATCACCGCTGCACCGGTGTCTTCGTTGTCGACTTCATCCCAACTCAGCATTGAAATACTCCTTCCTGTTCTGTTTTGACGGCGTCTAAGCCCGTCCAAAAATATGCGTTTTGCAGGCTACTAGGCATTGAAATACTGCGCGTAGTGTGGTCAGTAAATACCGATGCTGCACACTATGTAGTGGTCTGTTCTGTTTGTGGGCACACTATATGGTGTGTAACAAACCAGGTCAACGGCACAAGCGGGCACCGATCGTCGCAGGGGCCATGAGCAAAACTCACACCCCTATGACTTTTAATGGTTACGGCCGCCTCAACGCCCAGTGCTAAAAATTCGCCAACAAGCTCCCCATAACAACAATGAGCGTTTGCGAAAATGAAATCACTTGATCTGTACATCGGCGAAGGCTTCGAAGGCCCAGGCGTCAATGCTGCCCACATCAACATCCTGATCGGCCCACGCAATGGCCCTGCCGGCCAAGCGTTCGCCACCAGCCTCGCATCCCCAAGCCAGGGCCATTGCCCGTTCATGGTGATTGCCCAGCCGAATATCCCGGTCAAACCCATGACCCTTTACGTCAACAAAGCCGCCATCGGCAGTGACCTGCACGGCAATGCCACCTGGGGCGCGTCCCAGGCCGGGATCGCCAAGGCGGTGCTCGAAGCCTTGCTCGACGGCACGTTGCCGCCGGAAGCCGAAGACGAGTGGGCCATCGTTACCGCCAACTGGGTTAACCCGGCCTGCGATGACCTGGACGCCGTCTACCTGAATAACTACAACGCCTGCCGCACCGCGATCCGCGCCGCCTTGACCGGCACACCGCACACCGCGCAGTTGGCCGACGTGGTCAACCACATCAGCAATCCTTTCTACACGCCCAAGGCCTGAGGAGACTGCCATGCACTACATCCGTTTGGGCAACTCCGGCCTGAAAGTCTCGCGCCTGTGCCTGGGCACCATGAACATGGGCACCCCGGATTGGAAACCGTGGATCTTCGATGAGAAGCAAAGCGAGCCGATCGTCGCTCACGCTCTGGACAACGGCGTCAACTTCATCGACTTGGCTGACTTCTATTCGGCGGGTGTCGGCGAAGAAGTGGTGGGGCGCATCCTCAAGCGCGTGGCACGGCGTGAAGACATCGTGGTCACCACCAAAGTCGGTTATGGCACCCGCAATGGCATCAACGCCAGCGGCCACTCGCGCAAGCACATCATGGACAGCATCGACGCGTCCCTCCGCCGGCTGGGCATGGATTACGTCGACGTGTTCATGCTGCATTACTTCGATGTCAATACACCGGTCGAAGAAACCATGGCCGCGATGAACGACATTGTGCGTTCCGGCAAGGCCCGTTATATCGGCGTATCGACCATGCTCACCGGCCAACTGGCCAAGATCCTCATGGCCTGCGAGCGCAATGGTTGGGTCAAGCCGATCAATATGCAGCTGCAACTGAACTGCGCCTACCGTGAAGAAGAGCGCGAGATGATCCCGTTCTGCCGCGACCAGGGCCTGGGTGTCTCGGTGTTCAGCCCGCTGGCCCGTGGCTTGCTCACCGGCGAAGTGCAGTCGACCCGCAACCAGACCGACTTCTTCACCCAGCAGATGTACAGCGACCAGGCGTCGCTCGACATCGCCCATTCGGTGCAACGCGTGGCACGTGCCCGTGGCGTGTCGAATGCGCAGATCGCCCAGGCCTGGGTCGCCAACCATCCCGGCGTCGATGTGATGCTGGTGGGCGCCGACACCACCGCGCAATTTGACAGCGCACTCGCGGCCCTCGACACCCAGTTGGATGCCGAAGAACTGCACGAGCTGGAACGCAACTACACCCCGTGCGATGTGATCAACGACTACACCGCCGGCAAGCGCATCCTGCGCGAGGCCCGCCCGGGCCTGGACCGTTTCAACCTGATCGAGGCCGTGGCATGAACCCGCTGATCCGTACTGGCAACTACATAGATGGCCAATGGTCCAGCGGTGGGCCGACGTACCCGGTGCTCAACCCGGCCAATGGCGCCTTGATCGCAGACGTCCAGCGCGCGGGCGCGCAAGCCACCGACCTGGCCATCCAGGCCGCCAACCGCGCTTTGCCGGCCTGGCGCAAGCTCACCGCCAAGGAGCGCAGCCAGCGCCTCAAGCGCTGGAGCGAACTGATGCTGGGCCACCAGAAGGACCTGGCCCAACTGCTGAGCCTGGAACAGGGCAAACCCCTGGCCGAAGCGATGGGCGAAGTGGTCTACGCCGCGAGTTTTCTGGAGTGGTTCGGCGAAGAAGCAAAGCGCGCCTATGGCGACGTGATCCCGACCCACAAGGCTGATGCACGCATCATCGTGACCAAGGAAGCGATTGGCGTGGTGGCTGCCATCACCCCGTGGAACTTCCCGCTGGCGATGGTCACCCGCAAAGTCGGCCCGGCGCTCGCGGCCGGTTGCACCATGATCCTCAAGCCTTCGGAAGAAACCCCGCTGTCGGCATTTGCCCTGGCGGTGCTGGCGGAGCAGGCGGGTATTCCGGCGGGTGTGTTCAACATCGTCTCCGGTGATGCCGTCGCCATTGGCGGCGCACTGCAAGCTTCCAGCGTGGTGCGCAAACTGTCATTCACCGGCTCCACCCGCACCGGCAAGCTGCTGATGCGCCAGGCCGCCGACACGCTGAAAAAAGTTTCGCTGGAACTGGGCGGCAACGCGCCCTTCATTGTGTTCGACGATGCCGACCTGGAGGCCGCCGTCAAAGGTGCCATGGCCTCCAAGTTCCGCAACACCGGGCAGACCTGTGTGTGCGTCAACCGCTTCTTTATCCAGGACGGGGTGTACGAGGCCTTCACCCACAAATTGGCGGAGGCGGTCAGCGCGATGCGTGTGGGCAGCGCGTTGGACGGCGAAACCGAACAGGGCCCGCTGATCAACGCGGCGGCGCTGGCCAAGGTTGAAGCCCATGTCGGCGATGCGTTGGAGAAGGGCGCCAAGCTGCTGTGTGGCGGTCGTCGCCACGCGTTGGGGGGCACCTTCTTCGAACCGACCATCCTGACTGAAGCCCATGGCGATATGTTGATTGCCCGGGAAGAAACCTTTGGGCCGGTGGCGGCGTGCTTCCGTTTCAAGGATGAGGCCGAGGTGCTGCAACGTGCCAATGACACGCCGTTCGGGTTGTCTGCGTACTTCTACAGTCGTGATATCGGCCGGGTGTGGCGCATGGCTGAAGGTCTGGAAGCTGGCATGGTGGGTATCAACGAAGGGATTATCTCTACTGAAGTCGCGCCGTTTGGCGGTATCAAGGAGTCTGGGCTGGGTCGTGAAGGTTCCAGGTATGGGCTGGATGATTATCTGGAGATCAAATACTTGTTGATGGGGGGGTTGTAAGACAACGTCGCTCTAAGGTGGGCGCTGGCTTGGCTGCGGTAGCGGGGTGTTGGGGGTGTTGGGGGTGTCGGGGGTGTTGGGGTGTTGGTGTACATATCCGTTGCTGCGGTAACGGCGGCTTAGGGGTCCGCCCTTACGGCGGGTCACTTTTTTACAAAACGCCTAAAAAAGTAACCAAAAAACGCTTTGCCCCACCACTCGGTGCCTCGCCTAGGCTCGGCATGCCCGCACTCCGGCTTGAATCCGTGGGCCGCCGCAATGGGCCATCCTTGGCCCAGTGCGGCTAACCCGGCGTCCTGCCGGGTTACCCACGGATTCAAGCCTGCGTTCGGCCAGCGTGGTTAACGGGGCCTGTCAGATCAAGATCAACAGCAGATCAAAAGCAGAGCACGGCGGCCTGGTAGCCGACCTGAGTGGTTGAAGCAAAAGCAGGGCAAAAGCACAGCAGAAGCAGAGCTACTTTTCTGTGGGAGCTGGCTTGTCGGACCGCCGAACCGCTGCGATGCAGACACCTCGGGTACATCAGGCATAAGCAGTGGATGCCATTGCAGGCAGGCCAGCTTCCATGGAGCCCATCGCCGCCATTACCCAAACAATGGCTATGTAGTCGCTATCAAGGGTTACGCACTCGGTTCAACCACTCGGTAAACAACCGAACCTTGGATAACCCTTGCTTGTCCGCCGCCACATCCAGCCAATAACCATACGGGCCGATCACTTCCACCGCGGTGATCGGCAATAAACTGCCAGTAGCCAGTTCGCGCTCGATCATTTGCCGGTCTATCACGGCCAGGCCGCCGCCAGCCAGGGCGGTGTGTATGACTTGGTCCAGGGTGCTGAATTCCAGGCCCTGGCCCGCGTCGATGTCGTCCCGGCCCATGGCGGCCAGCCAGTTTTCCCAGACCTTCAAGCGCTTGCCGTCGTGCAGGATGTGCAGCAATGGGAAACGCTGCAGGTTGGGCGGTTGGCCGTCGCTGAACAGCTCCGGGCTGGCCACGGCGATGTGGCGTTCCATCACCAGCAATTCACTGCGGCAATGCGGGTCTGGTTCCAGGCCGAAGCGAATTCGGCAGTCGATCTCTGCCAGGCTGTCATGGCTGTTCTGATGCGTGACGCTGAGGTTGATAGCCGGATAGCGCTCGCAAAAGCGTCGTAAGTGCGCCGACAGCCAGCGCGTGGCCCAGGTCGGCGGCGCGACGATGCGCAGGCGCTGGCGCAGGTTGGGTACGCGCACGGCTTGCAGGGCGCGTTCGATATGGTCGAAGGCGTCGCTCAGGTGCGGGGAGAGGGCGAAGCCGGCTTCGGTCAGGGACAGGCCCTGGGGCGTGCGGATGAAGAGGGCGACGCCGAGGTAGTCTTCCAATTGTTTGATCTGGCGGCTGACGGCGCCTTGGGTCACGTTAAGGCCCACGGCAGCCTGGCTGAAGCTGCGGTGGCGGGCGACTTCTTCGAAGATGCGCAGCATGTTGAGAGCGGGCAGTTGGCGCATGAAAGGACTTCCACACTGGTTGTTTTTATAGTGCCTGTAGCGGCCTCTTCGCGAGCAAGCCCGCTCCCGCAGGAGGAATGCATTCCAACTGTGGGAGCGGGCTTGCTCGCGAAGGCTTCAGTGGTATCGCCTCCGATTAGAAGTAGTACCCAATGTTCATATACAGCTGATTCTCCCACTGGTTACTCCCACCCGCGCCCAAGCTCTCGGTATAGCTGCTGCCGCCGATATACGGATCGTTCTTGCCAATCAACCACTCCGTCGCGACCCACAACTTGCTCACCGAAAACGACGTGCCGAGGATCACCCGCTGTGAGGTCTTGAACTGACTCTCGGATTTATCAAACGCACTGTAGTTGGCATACAGCTTTACACCGCTGATCTGGTCAAACAGGTATTTGCCGCCCACGTCGTAGCTCAAATCCGCCACGTATAAATTACCCCGGCTGGCCACGTTGAACGTCCCGTCGTAGCCACCCAAGGTGACGACGCTATTGGTGCCCGGGTTGCGCGGTGACATTTGCTGGCGCGCCGCCTGCAATTGCACGCCCCATGGCCCGTTCTTGCCCAGGTAGTGGATTGCCACGGCGTTGCGGCGGCCGTCGTCGTTGGTGTCTTTGTTTTCCAGCGTGGAGGTCAGGCCGGAAAGCCCGACTTCGGATTTCCAGTTGCCCAGCTCCAGGGCCTTGGCCACGCGCACCACCACGGTGTTGCGCTCCTGGTTGTTGCTGCCGTCGCCCACGTAGCTGTCGGCTTCGGAGATCACGCTGGAGTAGGTCACGCCCTTGCTGGTGCCTTTGCCTTGCCACGCCGGGCGCAGGTAGTAGCCGGCCTGGATATTCCAGTCGCCGCTTTGCTGGATGTATTTGGCGCCGACCTGTTGCACGTCTTCCAGGCCGATGACGTTGCCCAGGGTTTCGTAGAAGGTGCTGCCAAAGTACGGCTGCAAACCAAACGGTACTGTGTTCAAGCCCACTTGCACCTGCTGGTTCGGGTTGAACTTGTAGCCGACCCACGCGAACTTGGCGAACTGAATATCGCCGTAGTTCTTGGTGTACTGGTACGGGTAGGAACGCCCGTAGAACCGGTACTGCGCCTCGCCGATCCAGGTGTCGGAGTTGTACTTGGCGCTGAGGAAGGCCGTGTCGAGGCCGAACTTCTGGATGTCGCGATCCGGGTCATAGTCCCAGCGTGCACGCACGGCGCCGCCGAGGTCGAGGTTGTCGGTGACCTGGTAGGCCATGGCCGGTGCCGCAAGGGCGCCGAGCACAGGGACCAGGGCGATGTAACGTAGGGTTGGTCGCATGGTTTCGCTCTCATTATTGGTTATTTTTTGGCAACAGCAGCCCGTTGCCGCAGCGAACGCTGCGACGCAGGGAAAGGGTGACAACTCAGTGCGCTGCGGGGCGGATCAACCTCAACGGCGGCCCGTCAGCCGGTAGTTGCGTCGCGCCCGGCGCAGCGGCAAGCAAGGCCTGGGTGTAGCTGTTCTGTGGTCTGAGCAATACCTGTTCGGCGCTGCCGTATTCCACCACTTCACCCTGGCGCATCACGGCGATGTGGTCGCTGATCTGCGCCGCCACGCGCAGGTCGTGGGTGATAAACAGGATGCTCAGGTTCAACTGCTGTTGCAGGTCGGCGAGCAGCTCCAGCACCTGTTTTTGCACCGACACATCCAGCGCCGAGACACTTTCATCGGCGATCAGCACTTCCGGGCGCATGGCCAGGGCGCGGGCGATGCCGATGCGCTGGCGCTGGCCACCGGAAAACTGTCGCGGCTTGCGCTTGAGCGCATCACGCTTGAGGCCGACCTGTTCGAGCAAGTCACCGGCCTCGGCCCAGGCATCCTTGGCCGACAAGCCACGCAATTGCGCGGCGCGGGCGATGATGTCACCGACGCGGTGCCGTGGGTTGAGCGAGCCGTACGGATCCTGGAAGATCATCTGGATACGCCGCCGATTGGCCGCCAGGGCCGAACCGCGCAAGGCCAGAAAATCAGTGTCGCCGACCCACACATGCCCGCTGTCGCTGTCGACCAGGCGAATGGCTGCTTTGACCAGGGTGCTTTTGCCCGAGCCGGACTCGCCGACAATCGCCAGTGTTTTGCCGCGTAGCAGGTTCAGCGACACGTTGCGCAGCGCCGCCACCGAGCTGCCGCCGACGTTGTAGGTCTTGGTCAGGTTTTCGATGCGCAACGCCAACTCGCCATCCGCGCTCGGCGTGTGCAATTCCGGGTGCAGCGCCGGCACTGCCGCGATCAGCTTGCGGGTATAGGCGTGCGCCGGGGCATTCAGCACCTGGTCGCGCTCACCGATTTCCACCAGGCGGCCGCCTTCCATGACGGCAATGCGGTCGGCAATTTGCGCCACCACGCCGAAGTCGTGGGTGATAAACAGAATGCCGTGCTGGCCACGCCCACGCAGCTCGCGCACCAGTTTCAAGACCTGGGCCTGGGTGGTTACGTCGAGTGCCGTGGTGGGCTCGTCGGCGATCAACAAGTCGGGGTTCATCGCCAACGCCATGGCAATCACCACGCGCTGGCACTGGCCACCGGACAGTTGATGGGGAAAGCTGTTGGCAATGCGTGGCGGGTCGGGCAACTGGGTGGATTCGAGCAGCGCGAGCGTGCGTTCGCGACGTTCGCGCTGGGGCATTTGCGGGGCATGGATAGCGAAGATTTCTTCGACTTGCTTGCCGATCCGAATCGCCGGGTTCAGCGCCGCCATGGGCTCCTGGAAAATCATCGCAATGCGGTTGCCGCGCAGTTCGCGCAGGCGTTTTTCGTCCAGGCTGCAGATGTCGTCGCCGAGAAAATCGATCACCCCACCGGCATGCCGCAGGCCTTTGGCGTAATCGCCCATGATCGCCGCCGACAGCACTGATTTACCCGAGCCGGATTCACCGATTACGCAGAGGATTTCGCCCTTGCGTACGTCCAGGCTGATGCCTTGCACGGCGTGGCTGCGATCGGCGCCGGCGGGTAGTTCGATCGACAGGTTTTGCACCCGTAATACTGGTTGTGGGTTCATGCTCAATTCCTTGCGCCTTGCTGGGCGTTTTCATCCAGGCCGTCCGCCAGCAGGCTCAAGCCCAGCATCAGGGTGGAAATGGCAATGCACGGGAAGATCACCAGGTGCGGGAAGGCGATGGCCATGGCGCGGCCGTCGTTGATCATGCCGCCCCAGTCCGGGGTCGGTGGCGGCAGGCCAAGGCCGAGAAAGCCCAGGGCGCCGATCATGATCGCGGTGTAGCCGATGCGCAGGCAGAAATCGACTATCAGCGGCCCGCCGCAGTTGGGCAGGATTTCCACCAGCATGATCCGCAGCGAACCCTCGCCCTGAGTGATTGCGCTGAGGACGTAGTCCCGCGAGCGGATGTCGATGGTCAGGGCACGCATGATGCGGAAAATCGCCGGGGCACTGGTGAAGGTCACCGCAATCAGGATATTCAGCGCCGACGCGCCGAGGGCGATGATGATCACGATGTACAACACCAGCACCGGGAACGACAGCACCGTGTCGGCCACATACGACAGCACGGCATCGACCCAGCCGTTGAAGTAACCGGCGCACAGGCCCATGGCGATGCCCACGGCGAACGCAGTGAGCGTGGCCAGGATCGACCAGAACAGCACGGTGCGGGTGCCCCAGATCAGCCGCGAGAGAATGTCGCGACCAATCATGTCGGTGCCCAGCAGGAAGCTTTGGCCGTTGTCGCCGCTCGTCAGCGGGGTCAGCAGTGGGGTAAAGCTTTCCAGCGGATCATGGGGCGCCAGCCACGGCGCAAAGAGCGCGACCAAGACCCAGCCGCCCACCAGCAGCAGGCCGAGCAACGCGAGGGGATGTTTGAAGGCGTGCAGGCGATTCATTGGGCACCTCCGCCGAGACTGCGCAGGGTGATGCGCGGGTTGAGCCAGGTGTAGGCCAGGTCCGAGAAAATCTTGGTGATGCCCACCACGACGGCACTGACCATGGCGCAGGCTTCGATCAGGTACACGTCATGGTTCAGCGACGCGGTGTACAGCAACGAGCCGAAGCCCTTGTAGGCAAAGAACACCTCGACCACGATCACGTTGGACAGCAGCCACGGGATGTACAGCATGATCACCGTGATCGGTGCGATCAGCACATTGCGCAGGGCATGGCGCACGACGATGCGTGCGGTGGAGGCACCTTTGAGTCGCGCCGTGCGGATGTACGGCGACTGCATCACTTCCACCATCGACGCCCGGGTGATTCGCGCCAGGTAGCCGATGCCGAACAAGCACAACACCATCAGCGGCAGCACCAGTTCCACGGCGCTGAACCCGTCGCTCATGCTGCTGACACCCGGCAGCCAGTTGAGCCAGAACACAAAGATTGCCGAGACGAACACCGCACTGGCGAAATCGGGAATCGAGGTGGTGACAATCGACAGGAACGACACCAGGCGGTCGAGCGCCGAGCCCTGGCGAATGCCAGCGAGAATGCCCAGTGTCAATGCCACAGGCACCATCACCAGCAAGGCCAGCCCGGCAAGCGTCAGGGTTTGTGCCAGGTTGGGCAGCAACAGCTTGATCACCGACTCACGAAAGTACACTGAGGTGCCCCAGTCGCCGCTGACAAAGTCCTTGAGCCACACCAGGTAGCGCCACACAAAAGGTTGGTTGTAGCCATGTTCCACCAGCCACGCCGCCCGCTGGTCTGCGGCGGAGTAGGGGCCAAGGACGTTGATGGCCACGTCTTCGATGTTCAGCTCCAGGGCCAGGAACACGATCAATGACACCGACAGCAGGGTCGCCACCAGCGCGAGTAATTTGCGCAATAGAAAATGAGCCATGGGTGCATGCTCCGACAAATATTGGGATGCCTGCCCGCGTGCGGGCAGGGCGTTTGCGCCTTAACTCAGGCGCTTAGCCACACGCTGCCCATGGGGTAGAAGTCGGAAGGGTGCACCTGGAAGCCCTGGACCTTTTTGCTCACGGCCGTGAACTTGTCGCCCCAGAACGGCTGCACGATCACGCAGGCGTCCTGCAGGATCTGCTCGACGCTTTGCATGGCCACGGCGCGTTGCTTGGGGTCGATGATGCCCATGGCTTTGTCCAGTGCGGCATCGAAGGCCGGGTCGCTGTAGTGGCTTTCATTCCAGGCGCCGCCGCCGCGGTAGGCCAACTCCAGGGACATCACCCCCAACGGGCGATGGGCCCAGTACGTGAGGCTGAACGCCGCCTTGTCCCAGATCGGCCAGTATTGGGCGGCCGGCACCACTTTGAGGTTGATGCGAATTCCGGCTTCCAGGCAATTTTGTTGCAGGATCTGCGCACAGTCCTGTTCGTAGCGGCCCTGGGTGTTGCCGACGATCAGGTCGATGTCGATGCCATTCGGGAAGCCGGCTTCGGCCAGCAATTTCTTGGCCGTCGCCACGTCGCGGTTGCGCTTGGGCAGTGGGAAGTATTCGGGATGGGAAGGCGCCACATGGTGGTCTTCGCCCAGGGTGCCCATGCCGCGATAGGCGATCTTCAGCATCTGCGCGTTATCGGCGCACAGCACCACGGCCTTGCGGATGCGCAGGTCGGTGAATGGCTTTTGATCGCAGGCCATGCGCATCACCACGGTTTGCGCGGATTTGCAGGTGAGCAATTGCGCGCCGGGCAGGCGTTTGGCGAGGTCCAGCTCGGCCACGGTCACGCGGTACAGCACGTCCACTTGGCCGGCTTGCAAGGCGGCGAGGTGGGTGGACACGTCGGTGCCCATGTCGATGTAGCGCAGCTCGTCGAGGTTGGCGGGCTTGCCCCAGTAATCGGCGCGTTTGGCGAACGTCGCCTGTTTGTTCACCGCGAATGCGACCAGCTTGAACGGCCCGGTGGCCAGCGGGTTTTTCGCCCAGTCATCACCGGCTTTGAAGCTGCGGTGCACGATGGCGCAGGTGAATGCGTTGAGCATCTCCGGGATCGCCAGCATCGGCCGCTTGAGCTGCAGGCGGAACTGGTAGTCGCTGACTTTTTCGAAGGCCTTGATGTCCTGGAAGGCGGTGCGGTTGACCGACTTGGAGTCAGCGGCAATCCAGCGCTCGATGTTGTGCTGCACGTCGTCGACGTTGAAGCTGTCGCCGTTGCTCCACTTCACGTCCTGGCGCAGGTTGAAGGTCCAGGTGGTGAGGTCGTCGGAGGGGCTCCAGCTTTCGGCGAGGTAGGGGTGAGTGATGTTATCGGCGTCGACCCAGGTCAGGTATTCCAGCGAGTTGCGCAGCAGGTTCGAGGCTTCGATCCAGGTGATCAGCATCGGGTCCTGGATTTCCTGAATCGCACAGGCAAAGCGCAGGCTGCCGCCTTGGCGGGTGGGCGTGCCGTCGGCGGCCTGGGCGTCGTTGCCGAGCAAGGCCGAGCCGATAAAGCTACTGGCGTTGGCCACGGTGATGCCCAGCAGGGCGGCGGTGCGCAGGAATTGGCGGCGGTTGATCTCGCCACGTTGGACTTGGGCACACAGGTCATTTACGGCTGGATGCGGCGCGGCGCCGTCCAGGGTAGTCAACTCTTTCATAAGCCTCTCCGGTACTTGCGAATATGCGTTTTTGTTGAACCGCAAGGGTCAGTGGCACGCGCCGCCAAGGCGCAGCACGGACCGCTGTGAAACCGGCAGAAGAACAAGGCGCAACGAAGTCAGGAGGCGGGCAATGGGACAGGACATAGGGCAGCTCTCATGTTGTTTTTATTAGAGATGCCCGCAGTTTTGTCATTTGCGCAAAGATCGACAAACGACAAATTCTGCGATGTAACGTTCTATAAATGCATGTTACAGGTCCTGCCCAGGCCCGCCTGTCGCGCTAGACGCGTTCAGCGTGGCAACAGGCGCGGGTCGAACGGGTAATCGGAGAGCAACTCGATGCCGTGTTCGTGGATATAGATCTGTTCTTCAAGCTTCACGCCTTCGCCGCCGTCGTCGTGGCCGATGTAGCTTTCCACACAGATGGTCATGCCGGCCTCGAACACGCCGTCGTAACCCAGCGCGTCAATGTCTTCGCGGTGCACCACGTAAGGGTATTCACCGGTCATGCCAACCCCGTGCACCAGGGCGAAGTAGCGGTTGTTTTTGTAATGCTCGGGAATCTTCCAGGCCATCTCGGCGTATTCCTTGAAGCTGCGCCCGGCCTTGAGCATTTCGACGTTGGTTTGCACTTGCTCATAGGCGAGTTTGTACAGCTCTTGCTGCTTGGCGGTGGCGGCCTGGTCGCCGCACAGGAAGGTGCGCGAAAAGTCCGCGTAGTAGCCGAAGCGGCCGACCACGTCGGTATCCAGGGCGACCAGATCACCGGCTTCGATCGGCCGCGTGCTGCATTCCTGGAACCAGGGGTTGGTGCGTGGCCCGGAGGAGAGCAGGCGGGTCTCGACGTAGTCGCCGTCGGTGGCGATCACATGCTGGTGCAGGTGCGACCACAGCTGGTTCTCGGTGATGCCGGGCGTCAGTTTGCTTTCCATCAACCGCACCCCGGCCTCGGTAGCACGCAGGCTGGCGCGGATCATCTTCAGCTCGTTGGGCACCTTGATGCAGCGCGCACGCTCCAGCGGTTCCTGGGCGTCAAACACCTGGTAGCCGAGCTTTTGCAATTCGAAGGCCGCCGCCGACGTGGCGCTTTCAATCGCGATGCGTTTTCCGCCACCGCACTTGCGCACCAACTCGTCAATCTCGGCGGCCCAGTCGGCAGTGACGTTGCCGAGAAAACTTTCACAGAAGTAATAAGAGATCGCCTTGGCCGGGCGCACTTCATCCACGGTATTGAGGGTTTCGGCCAAGTGCAGGCAGCCGCCGAACTCGAAGATCACCACCGGGCCTTCCGCCGGGATAAAAGCATAGCGCGCCGGGTTACGCGCCGAGTACACCTGCATATTGCGTGAGCCGGTGGCATAACGCATGTGGGTAGGATCGAACAGCACACAGGCGGCGTAGTCACGTTTTTTCAGTTCGTTGCGCACCCGTTGCAGACGGTCCAGTTGGATCTGCTGGATTTCGTCATAGGTGGGTTCACAGTCGGCGGGGTTGCGGTTCGGGCCGGACAGACTCATGGGGTGTTCCTCGCAGGGCAAATACGGTTTTTAAGTTTTTTGGGGGCGAATCAGTCGAGCAACTGGTCGCTGCGCACCAGGTTGCGTTCGGCTTGCAGGTGGGCTTCGGACAGGCGTCCGTAAAGCTGTTTGGTGCGTTGCGCGCGGCCGATAATTCCGGGCTTTTCCGAGTAGGCGAAGATCGCCGTATTGCGCTCGGTGGCGCCTTCGACGCGGGTGACCCGGTGTACGGAGAAACGGCCCTTGAAGATCTGCAGGTCACCGGGGTTGAGCGCCAGGTCCTTGACCCGCGAACGGTCCTCGCCGCGTACTACTTTGCCGACGGCACCGAGGTTTTCCTGGCTGCGCGAGCGGATCATCGGCGCGTATTCGAACAGGCCGCCGGCCTCGGGCTTCTGGGTCATCATGCTGACGATGAATTCGTTGGTGTCGAAGTGCCAAGGCTGCTCGGTGCCTTCGGGCATCACGTTGATGACCAGCCCGGCGAAGGGGTCGGCGTATTCGAAAATCTCCGGTTCGTCGAGGCAGGCGCCGATAAAGCGTTTCATCATTGGCGAGACATACAGCCGGTGGATGATTGCGTCGGGGGCGATCATGTCGCGGGTCACAAAGCCGCTGGTGCGCTCCATGAACGTGCGGCGCGGGTCATCCTGGGGCAGGCTGGCGTCGTCCTCGGTGAAGTAGGCGTTGACCTTGCGCACCGAATAAAACGTTTTGCCCGACAGTGCCTGGCCTTCCAGGCGCGCCTGTTCCAGCACTTCGGGGCGCAGGAAGTTCTTTAGCAGGCAGCAACCGTCCTCGGCCAATTCGGCGCGGGCATGTTCAATTAATGCCTGTAATTGAACATGGCCCGAATCATGTATGGGGTACAGCGCGGTATTAATGATGTCGCTGATATCACCGGTTTCGGCATCGGCAAGTTTAAGACTCATACACGGCTCCTGAAGTAGGCTGTTGTGTTGAGTGGATAGTTGCGTAAAGCGATTTGAAGTGGAAATTACAAGTTGTGATCGAATCCATCGGCAGGGGCGATAGTGATGTCAGGCGAACTGGATGGCAGCTTACTTAAAGTGTTTGTGGCAATTATCGAGTGCCAGGGCTTTTCGGCCGCGGCCGAGCGCCTGCATAAAACCCAGTCCACCGTCAGCCAGAGCTTGCAGCGGCTGGAGGAGATTGTTGGCACGCCGCTGATCCATCGCACCAGCCGCTCCATCGGCCTCACCCCGAGTGGGGAGACCTTTCTGATTTACGCCCGGCAAATCCTCAAGCTGCACCACGAGGCGGTGGCTGCGGCGCAATTGCCCAATGAGCAGGTGTGTATCCACCTGGGCATGCCGGAGGACTACGCCGAATATTGCCTGGGCGGCATGCTCAAGGACTTCCAGGCGCAGTTTGCCCAAGTGCGCCCGGACATCTGCTGCGAGATGTCCACCGCGCTGGTCAGCCGGTTGCACCGCGGCGAGTTGGACCTGGTGTTGGGCGTCGAACATGCCGGCCTGCAGCCCGGTGAATACCTGTGCGACGAGCCGCTGGTGTGGGTGGCGGCGCCGAGCTGGAGTGCCGTGGGGCGCCAGTCGGTGCCGCTGGCCGTGTACGCCGAGGGCTGTGCGTTCCGTGCCAATGCCGTGCAGGCGCTGGCCCAGGCCGGGCGTTCATGGCAGGTGGTGTACACCAGTCAGAGCCCACGCGGAATCGCGATTGCGATTGAGCAGGGTCTGTCGGTTGGGGTGATGGCGCGGCGCCTGGTGCCGGCTGGCTGGCAGATTCTGGATGAGCGCCAAGGCTTCCCGCCGATTGCGCCGGCCCGCCTGATGTTCTGGCGCACAGCCGGTTGCCAGGTGCCGGAAGTGGAGGCGCTGGTAGAGATTTTGCAGCGCCAGTTGGGGCGTTCAGGGTACCTGGACAGGCCGCGCAGCGTCAGTCGCTCGCCGAGCCATGCGTTTGAGCAATAACAGGCCAGCGAGCACCCAGCCGACGATCCACGCATGCACCCCGGCAAATTCGCCGCTGGCCTGCAACAGCCAGCCGCACAACCCATTGGCCGAGGCGCTGGCCAAGCCATAGCTGACCATGCTCAGGCTCACCACTTGCAGGCTGTGCACCGGGTTGAGACGTGCGCTGAGGTAGGCCGCCATCAAGCCCCACGAGGGGAAATAAAATACTGCAAACAACCCGGCGGCCAGCCAGCTCAACAACAGGCTGGGATGCCACAGCAGGCCAATCATCGCGAGGCCGAAAGCGCCGATGCTCAGCGCCAGCACCCGCAACGCACCCCAGCGATCCGCCAGCGTGCCCAACAGCAGGCCGCCGATTACGCCGCCGATGCCGATCAGCGTCCACATTGAGCCGGTCACTGCTGCGCCGGCGTGCAGGCGATCGCTGACAAATGCCGACAAAAAATTAAGAAACGGCCCACTGATTGCGCCGATAAACCCGCTGAGCAAGACAATCTGCATTGCCACAGGGTGTTCCAGGCACACGTTCAGCCACTGCTTCAGCACTTGATTGAACGCGGGCGGCCGGCTGGCGCGTGGCGCTTGTTCGGCGTAGGGAGCCAGGGCCCACAGCGTCAGCAGCGTGACCAGCAGCGTCAAGCCTGCGCAGATCAGCCAGAACTGGCGTAACGACAACCCCTGTAGCCAGGTGATCAGCAACCCGTTCAGGCAAATCGCAAAGGCCGCCCCCGAAGACGCCAGCCCCAGCACGCGACTGCGGTGGCTGGCCGGGATGACCTCGCGGGCGAGTGCCGCAATCGCGTTCCAGTTCGACACCGCACACGCCGACACCAGCGCCAGGCACAGGGCAAAGGGCAGCACCCAGGGTGTGGCGACCGCCAGGGCCAGCAACACCGGGCTCAGCACCATGGTCAGGCGCACCATGGTGCGCGGGGTCACCCACGCCGCGGCAATGCCGCTGGCAATGGATGCCCCCATATAAAACAGCTGCAGCAAGGCGGCAATCAGCGCCGCCTGGCTGTAGCTGAGTTCAAATACCTGGCGAATCTGCGGCAATAAAGCGGAATACAGAAAAATACTGAAACCGTGGGTGGTGGCGTTGCAGGCGGTGAAGACCAGTGCCAACAGCGCAATACTTCGCCGCGATGAAACAGACGTACTCGACATGGCGCGGCCCTGATTTAAATGATGAGTCAGGCAAGTGGGTTAGTTGTTGCAGAGACTAACTTTTGTGGTGAGTGGGCGACCAATGCTTAATTGTCTTAGTGTGCATGCGTCCTACGCGTGCTATTTATTCGTCAACGACGTATTCAGGTTAAAAACGACGCTGCTGGCATTAGCCGAGTTTTTCTTCGGCCGCAGAGGGTGCTACCCCAGGTTCAATACAAAAAGGTATGTTGTGTGCAGCATTGCTCTGCTCAATCTTCCTTGTCCGCTGCTGTCGAGTGCCCTCCATGAAACGCAAAATGCCTGGTCTCAATGCCCTCAAAGCCTTCGAAGTTGCCGGCAGCACCGGCAGTTTTACCCGGGCTGCCGAGCTGTTGAACGTGACCCAAAGTGCGGTCAGTCGCCAGGTCCGCCAGCTTGAGGAACAACTGGGGGAGCACTTGCTGGAACGGCGTCACCACCATTTGGAGCTGACCAGTGCCGGGCGTGTGTTGTTGCGGGCGTTGCATCAGTCTTTTGACAAGATCGAACTGACGGTGCGCAGCATTCAGCAGAAAACCCATTCCAACCGACTGCACCTCCACGCGCCGCCGACCTTTACCAGCCGCTGGTTGATGCCGCGCCTCGGAAGGCTGCGCGAGCAACACCCGGAGTTGGAGTTGAGCATCACCACCTGCATGCAGGACACCCTGGCGCAGACCAGCACCCTCGACTGTGCGATTCGTTTTGGCAATGGTGAGTGGGATGGGCTGGACAGCTCGCTGTTGTTCCAGGAGCGGCATATCGCCGTGTGCACACCGTCGTTGTTCGCCCGCGAAGGTGGCGGGGACGGTATCGACTTGAATCGGATGACGTTGCTGCATGTGTTGGCGAGTGAAGATCAGCGTTATCTCACATGGAAGCATTGGCTGGATGCGGCGCGGATTACCGGAGTGGATACCCAGGGCGGTTATGAGTTTGATTTGCTCAACCTGGCGATACAGGCGGCGGTCGATGGGTTGGGGATTACCATTGCGGACTGGCATATGGTTGCGTCGGAGTTGGCCAGTGGGCAGTTGACGCAGGTGTTGAATGTCCATGTGGAAGGGCATCAGTCCTACTGGCTGGTGACCCGGCCGGAGCAGACGGATATGCCGCAGTTGCAGGTGTTTGGGCGCTGGCTGCAGGAGGAAATCTGGTTGGCGCAGCGGCAGTTGGAGCCTTCTACGGCGGCAGGGTGAGTTTGAGCACCTATCCGTTACCGCAGTAACGGATAGGTACTCGAACACCCGTAACCTTCATTTTCCTCACGTTACCCCACCCAATAAGTCGTTTGCACACCCCCCAAGCAAATACAAAACTGCATGTCACTCGCAAAACAACAACGTTGGGCAAACCACATGCAATTCGAGCGCAATTTCTATAACGGTCAGTTCGTCGAGCCCGCCAGCGACGCCCTGATCGCCGTTTACAACCCTGCCAATGAATCCCTGGTCGGCCACGTCAGCGCCGCCACCGCCGATGAGGCCATTGCCGCCGTCGACGCCGCCGCCATCGCCCAAAAAACCTGGGGCAAGCTCACCAGCATCGAACGCGCCGAACACTTGCGTGCCTTTGCCGACGCCCTGGACGGCCACGCCGAAGCCATCGGCACGGCCCTGGCCCGCGAGTCCGGCAAGAGCGTCAGCGATGCCAGCAACGAAGCGCGCTACGCCGCGCAAATTACCCGTTACCACGCCGAATGGGCGCGCCGTATCGAAGGCGAAATCATCCCCAGCGACACGCCGGATGAAAACCTGTTCCTGCAACGCGAGCCGATTGGCGTCGTGGCCTGCCTGATCCCGTTCAACTACCCGGTCTACACCTTGCTGCGCAAGGTCGCCCCGGCGCTGATCGCCGGTAATACCGTGGTGGTGCGCCCCAGCAATAACACGCCGTTGTCCGCGTTTGAGATCGCCAAGGCCGTGGTCACCGCCGGGATTCCGGCCGGCGTCATCAACATCCTGACCATGGACCATGCCACCGCTGCCAGTGTCTGCACGCATAAAGCGGTCGGCCTGATTACCCTTACCGGCAGCGTGAATGCCGGGCGTATCGTGCTTGATTACTGCAAGGCCAATATCGCCAAGCCGTCCCTGGAACTGGGCGGCAAGACTCCGGCGATCATCGAGGCCGATGCCGACCTGGAAAAGGCTGCCAGCGCCATCATCGGCTCCAAGACTACCCACTGCGGCCAACTGTGCACGGCGGTAGAGCGGGTGTATGTGCACGAAAGCGTCTACGACCGCTTCCTGGCCTTGCTGAAAACCAGGATCAGCGCCGTAAAGTTCGGCGACCGGGCCAACGATGAAAGCTTGATGGGCCCGCTGGTCAACGCCAGTTCACAAAAGAATATCCATGCCATGGTCGAGCGCGCCGTGGCTGCGGGTGCTGTACTGGAAACAGGCGGTGTGCTGCCCGAGGGCCCCGGCCATTTCTACCCGCCGACCTTGCTCAGCGGCTGCCGCCAGGACATGGAAATCATCCAGGAAGAAATTTTCGGCCCCGTGCTGCCGGTGCTCAAGTACCGCGACATTGACGAAGCACTGGCCATGGCCAACGACCACCAGTTCGGCCTGTCGTCGGTGCTCTACACCGAGAACTACCGCACGGCGATGAAAGTGGCGAACGCCATTGAAGCCGGCGAGTTGTACGTCAATCGCACCCCGGCGGACCCGTATCAGGGCTTTCACGCCGGTTGGAAACGCTCAGGGCTGGGCGGCGATGACGGCAAGCACGGAATGCTGGAATTCACCCAGACCCGTCTGGTGGTCATGAAGTACTGATTCACGCATACCGGCTGCACCTTCAATAAAAACAATTATGAGGGCACCTGCACAGTGGGTGCCCGAGGTCATCAAGATGTCCAAGCCTGCACCCGTTGCCCAGGGTCTCGATGCCGTGTCCGCGGCAAAAAGCGACACCGCCAGTCGCTATTTCCAATTGCTCTTGCTGGTATTGGCCGCCGGGGCGATTTACCCGATCCTCTACCTGCGCCAGGTCTACCAGACCACCATGCTCGACGTGTTCCAGATCAACCACAGTGAACTGGGCTACTTGTACTCCATGCTCGGCACCGTCTTTTTGCTCAGCTACCTGCCCAGCGGTTGGCTGGCCGACCGTTTGCCGCCGCGCTTTTTGATCTTTTTCTCGCTGGTCGCCACCGGCGCCCTGGGCCTGTGGTATTCGACGGTGCCGTCGATGACCGGCCTGATGATTATCTTCGGTTGCTGGGGGCTCACCACCGGCCTGACCTTCTGGGCCTCGGTGCTCAAGCGCGTAAAGATGATCGCCCACCCTACCGAGCAGGGGCGTTTCTTCGGGATACTCGATGGCGGTCGCGGCCTGGTTGAAGCGTTATTGGCGACTGTGGCCCTGGGCCTGTTCGCCTATGCCACTGAAACCCGCAGCCAGTCGGCGGCCGAAGGTTTCAAACAGGTGGTCTACCTGTATTCGTTCATCTGCATCGCCATCGGCTGCGGGCTGGTGTTGCTCAAGGACCCCAAGTCCATGGCCGAAACGTCGGCGGTGGAGAAGGGTAAGTTCAACCTGATTGCCGACCTCACGACCCTGGTGAAGATCCCCGAACTGTGGCTGGTGACCGCCATCGTGTTCTGCGGTTATCACATGTTCTGGGCCACCTATAGCTTCTCCGATTACCTGCAAGGCAGCGGCATGACCGCCGTCATGGCCGGCACCATCACCACCATCAAACTGTGGATGCGCCCCATCGGCGGCATTGGCGGCGGTTGGTTGGGGGACAAGTTCTCGAATATCTCGGTGCTGATCGTCGCGCTGGTGCTGGTGACCCTGGCCATGGTCGGGCTGATTGTGTTCCCGGCGCTCAATAGCCTCGGGCTGCTGATCGGCACGGTGATCTTCATCGGCCTGATGACGTATGCGATTCGCGGCCTGTACTGGGCGATCCTCGACAGTTGCGACATCCCGCTGCGCATCACTGGCCTGGCCATCGGCATTGTCTCGGTAGTGGGTTACCTGCCGGACACCTTTATCCCGCTGATCAATGGCTACCTGACCGACACCTACCCAGGCAAGGCCGGTTACAACCTGTACTTCGGCTACATCGCTTTTGTCGGCGTGCTCGGGACCCTTGCGGCCCTGACCCTGCGCGCTCGAATCAACCGTAAAAAATTCAACCAGACAGGTGCCTGAGATGAAAATCGTCGCCCTTGAAACCCATATCGTCGCCGTTCCACCGCCGCACATTGGTGGTATGTACTGGCTGTTCGTCAAACTCAAGACCGACTGCGGCATCGAAGGTGTCGGTGAGATCTACGCCGCCACCTTTGGCCCCAAGGCCATGCTGCCGATCATCGAGGATGTGTTTGAGCGCTACCTGCTCAACCACGACCCGCACCATATCGAGCGCTTTTTCCGCCAGGCCTATTCCAGCGGTTTCACCCAACGCCCGGACTTGACCATGATGGGTGTGGTCAGCGGCCTGGAAATGGCCTGCTGGGACATCATCGGCAAGGCGGCCAACAAACCGGTCTACGAATTGCTCGGCGGCAAGGTCAACGAGCGCCTGCGTTCCTACACCTACCTGTACCCGGTCAACAGCCAGGGCGAGTATGACTACGACGACCCGGACCTGGCGGCCGAGTGCGCCATCGAGAACATGAACAAGGGCTTCACCGCGGTGAAATTCGACCCGGCGGGGCCGTACACCGCGTACTCCGGCCACCAGATTTCCCTGGAGGTGCTGGAACGCTGCGAGACCTTCTGCCGCAAGATCCGCGAGGCGGTAGGCGACAAGTGCGACCTGCTGTTCGGCACCCACGGGCAGATGGTGCCATCGTCGGCGATCCGCCTGGCCAAGCGCCTGGAGAAATACGACCCGCTCTGGTTCGAAGAGCCGGTACCGCCTGGCCAGGAAGAGGCCATGGCCCAAGTGGCGGCCAAGACCAGTATCCCGATCGCCACGGGCGAACGGCTGACCACCAAGTATGAATTCTTCAAGCTGCTACAAGCTGGCGGCGCGTCGATCCTGCAGATGAACGTGGCGCGCTGCGGCGGGCTGCTGGAGGCGAAGAAAATCGCGAGCATGGCCGAGGCCTACTACGCGCAGATCGCGCCCCATCTGTACAACGGGCCGATTGGCGCGGCGGCGAGTTTCCAGCTGGCCACGTGCACGCCGAACTTCCTGATCCAGGAAAGCATCATGACCTGGGGCGGTTTCCATGCCGAAATCCTGACCAAGCCACTGCAATGGGAGGACGGCTACATCATTCCGTCCACTGAGCCGGGCCTGGGGGTGGAGCTGAACATGGACGTGGTGCGCAAGCACACGCCCTATACCGGCGAGCGCCTGCACCTGCAAATGGCTGCCACACCGGCTGACGTCAAAGACACCTCGCCGGCCAAAGGCTGAGCCAGGCACTTCACTACGAATAACGCGGTAATTGTGCATGACATATGACTACATCATCGCCGGCGCCGGCGCCGCAGGGTGCGTACTGGCCAACCGGTTGTCCGCCTCGGGCGAATACTCCGTGTTGCTGCTGGAAGCCGGCGGCAAAGACAGTTCCTGGTGGTTCAAGATCCCGGTCGGTTTCGCCAAGATGTATTACAACCCGACCTTCAACTGGATGTACTACAGCCAGCCGCAAAAGCAGCTGGCAGGCCGTGAAATCTACGCGCCACGGGGCAAAGTGCAGGGTGGCTCGGGCTCGATCAATGCGATGATCTATGTGCGCGGCCAGGCCCATGACTTCAATGACTGGGCCGCCAGCGGCAACGATGGCTGGGGCTTTGCAGACGTGCTGCCGTACTTTCGCAAGCTGGAAAACCACCCGTTGGGCGACACCGAGTACCACGGCGGCAGTGGCCCCATCAGCATCACGCCGATGAAGGGCCAGACCCACCCGATCTGTGACGTGTTTCTCAAGGGCTGCGAGCAACTCGGCTACGCCCATAGCGACGACTTCAACGGCCCGAATTTCGAAGGCGCCGGGCTGTATGACGTCAACACCCGCAAGGGCGAGCGCTGCTCCAGCAGCTTTGCCCATTTGCACCCGGCCCTCAGTCGCTCGAACCTGACCGTGGAATTGCATGCGCTGGTTGATCGCGTGCTGTTCGACGACCAGCAACGCGCCACCGGCATTGCTGTCACCCAGCACGGCGTGGTCCGTACCTTCACCGCGCGCAAGGAAGTGATCCTGTGCGCCGGTGCGGTGGACACGCCCAAGATCCTGCAGCTGTCGGGTGTGGCTGACCAACAACTGCTGGCCGAGCATGCAATCCCGCTGGTCAAGCACCTGCCGGCCGTGGGCGATAACCTGCAAGACCACCTGTGCGCCAGCTACTACTACAAGGCCAATATCCCGACGCTGAACGATGAGCTCAGCTCGCTGTTCGGCCAGTTGAAACTCGGCCTCAAGTACCTGTTTACGCGCAAAGGTGCGCTGGCCATGAGCGTCAACCAGGCGGGTGGTTTCTTTCGCGGCAACGACGCGCAGAAAGACCCGAACCTGCAGCTGTATTTCAACCCGCTGTCGTACCAGATTCCAAAAAACAACAAGGCCAGCCTCAAGCCCGAGCCTTACTCCGGCTTCCTGCTGTGCTTCAACCCGTGCCGCCCGACCAGCCGTGGCACCATCCGCATCGCCTCGAAAAACCCGCGGGACGCGGCGCTGATCGACCCCAACTACCTGAGCACCCAAAAGGACATCGACGAGGTGATCCAGGGCAGCCGGTTGATGCGCAAGATCATGCAGGCACCGGCGCTCAAGGGCATCACCGTGGCCGAAGTATTACCGGGCGCGGCGGTGCAGACCGATGAGCAGATGCTGCAATACTTCCGTGAAAACAGCGGCTCGATCTACCACCTGTGCGGCTCCTGCGCCATGGGCTCGGACCCGCAGGTCTCGGTGGTGGACAAACGCTTGAAGGTGCATGGGCTGGACGGATTGCGGATTGTCGATGCGTCGATCTTTCCGAATGTGACGTCGGGCAATACCCATGCGGCGGTGTTGATGGTGGCAGAGAAGGGCGCCGACCTGATTTTGCAGGACGCTTGATCGTGCCAGCGGCCACAAGGGTTTACTGCGCCTGGGAAACCGGGTGCAGCGAGGGGGTGTTGCGTCGGGTGATATGGCTGATCCCCATAATCACCAACGGCGTAAACAGCGCCACATACGCGTTATCAATCCCCCAAGGGTTACCCGCCAGAAACCAGCCTACCGTCGCCAGGAGTGACGCAATAATGCTCAGGAATGCGCCGGTCGCGGTGCCGAAGCGTGGCGCGTAGAACACCAGCAATACCAGGACCGCCAACGACGCTCGCAGGGCTTTGCCGAGAAAAGCGATCATCAGCACTTTGTCCGAGGTGAGTGCCAACGCAATGGGCAGCAGGCCCACCGCAATAGTCGCCAGACGCACGAAGCGCAGGTTCTTGGCGTCACTTTTTTCCGGGTTGAACCACGGCTCGTAGAAGTCCCGCAGCAGCAACGTGGCCGAGCCCATGCTCACCGCCGATATCGTGCCGAACAGCGAGCCGGCCAGGCCCGCAACGACTAATCCGGCGGTCAATTGATCCATGCTCGCGATTAGGCTGGGAAAGGCTTGCAGCGAATCCACCTGAGGAAACAACACGGCGCTGCACATGCCGATCAATGCCGCGCCGATGCCAAACGGCACCATCAACACCGCCACGTAGAAGCACGCACGCTGGGCCTTGCCCGCATGGCTGACGGTGTTCACTGCCTGGATCACGTACTGGGTGGAGAAGATCGAACCGATCCCGGCGATCATCCACGCAATGATCTGGCCCCAGCCGACGGTGGTCCAGTTGAACATGCTCGCGGGCAATTGCGCCTGTAACTGGCCGATGCCGCCGACTTGCTTGAGACCGAACCACAACGCCAGGCCGACACCCAGGTACTTCAACGCTGCGTGCACAAAGTTGGTGTAGATCACCGAGCGCATGCCGCCGATGCTTACATACATCACTGACACTACGCCGACAATGACGATGGCCAGTGTGCGGTCCACTTGCATCACGCTGGCCAACACCGCTCCGCCGCTGGCGTAGATGGACACCGCGACGATCTCCAGCGCGAAAATGGTAATGATGGAGGTCGCGAAGCGCGTGCGCTGGCCGTAGTTGCGCGAGAGCACGCCGGAGATGGTGTTGTCGCCCAGCTCCTTATATTTGCGCGCCAACAGCCAGGCGAACAGCACAAAGCCCAGGGCGAGGGCGAACAGGTTCCACGCAGCCGAGAGGCCGACTTTGAACCCGGTCTGCGCGGTGCCGATGCTGACTGCCGTGCCGATGAATTCAGAGAGCATCAGGAAGCCAATCAGGAATGCGGGGAAGTGCCCACCGCCGGTGGTGTAGTTGGTGGCGCTGCGCGAATGCCGACGTACCCCGTAGCTGATCAGCGCAAGGCTAACCATGTACAGGCCGGTGATGGACAGGACAATCCAGGAGGAATGGGTCTGCATCTTTATACTCTTTAGGTATTTTTATAGTTGGTGCTAGTTTCCTCCCTCGTTTTTGTTTGCGTCTAATATCAAGTGAGTATGGTTTGATACTCGCTGGGTATTTATCTACCAGCCGCGCAACCGCTCCCAGACGTGCACTTCACCGTTATCCAGAATCGCGTGGTAGCGACCAAACTGCGCCCCTGTGGCACACGCATGGTTGGGCAGGATGCGCAGGCGGGTGCCGAGCGGGAACTGTGCGACGACGTCCATGCCGCTGTCTTCGAACCGCGCCACACCATGTTCCTGATTGGCACTGCTCACCAACAAGCCTGCGATGGGCTCACCGTGTTCATCACACACCTGGCCATAGCCGAAATCGCGTTTCTGCGATTGGGTGCCGCGATCCCGGCTCATGGCCATCCAGCCGGCGTCGGTGATGATCCAGCCTTTTTCCGCTTGATGGCCGATCACCGTAGTCAGCACGCTCAAGGCCAGTTCCTCGGCGCGGCACACGCCGATGTTGTGCATCACCAGGTCGAAAAACGCATACACCCCGGCGCGCAGTTCGGTAACGCCGTCCAGGTTCATTGCCGACAATGCGGTCGGTGTGGAACCGACGCTGACCTGCACGCAGGGCAAGCCCGCCGCTCGAATCCGCTCGGCCGCTTCAACACAGCGCGCACGTTCCTGCTCGGCAATGGCCTGCAAGGCCTCGGGCGTATCCAGCCCGTAGCTTTCACCGGCGTGAGTCAGCACGCCGGCGAGTGTGTGGCCGAGCAGGTGCGCGACTTCCAGCAGTAAGGGCTCCTGCGGCTTGACCCCGGAGCGGTGGCCGTCGCAGTCGATCTCGATCATGACGGCAAAGGCTTCACCGTGCTCTCGGCCGAAATCAACAATCGCCCGGGCACCGGCGAGGCTGTCGGTGATCAGCGTCAGCGCACAACCCTGACGACGCAGTGCCAGCGCTTGAGGCAGTTTGTGTGGCGCCATCGCCACTGCATAGAGAATGTCGTGGATGCCCAGTTCGAAGAAATACTCGGCTTCTTTCAGCGTTGAAACGGTGATGCCGTGAGCACCGGCGGCGATCTGTGCGGCCACCACTTCGGCGCATTTGTGGGTTTTGACGTGGGGGCGCAAGTGCACGCCCAGGCTGTCGGCGCGCTGTTGCATGCGCTGGATATTGCGCTGCATTTTCAGCGTATCAATCAATGCGGCAGGGGTGTCCATGGTTCAAGCTCCACAATGAGGGACAGCGGCCAAATTGACGCCCTGTCCAGGACTGGATATGTTGTCTTGCATGAAAAAGACCTCTCCCGAAGACACCACCCTGATCAGCCAGCTCGAACAGATTGCCGAAGGCTTGAGCAAGACTTTCAGCCCATTCTGCGAGGTGGTGCTGCATGACTTGCGTGACCCGCAGCACGCGATCCTGGCGATCCATAACAACCTCTCCGGGCGTCAGCCGGGTGACCCGGCCACCGAGCTTGGGCTGGCGCGAATTGCCGACCCTGAGTACCCCCAGGTCATTGCCAATTACCAGAACCAGTTCGCCGATGGCCGCCAGGTCAAGAGCACCTCGATTGGTATCAAGGACGCCAGCGGCAAGTACGTCGCCGCCTTGTGCATGAACGTGGATCTTTCGTTGTTCCGGGGCTTGCAGGGCATGCTGGAACAGTTTGGCTCGGTCAGTGGTGACAAGCCTGGCGAGTCCCTCGACCCCTCGGGTGCCGATGTAATTCGCGCACGTATCGACCAGTTCGCCGCACGCCTGGCAACCACGCCGCGTGCACTCAAGGCGGCGGACCGGCGGGTGCTGCTGCAAGAGCTCAAAGACGCCGGCTGCATGGATATTCGTCGGGCCATGGAGACTGTGGCCTCGCACTTGGGCGTGTCACGCGCAGCGGTCTACACCTACGCCAAGTAGCGCGCCACGGCTTCAATCTCCACCAGGTAACCGTGATGCAATTCGGGCACCGGGACCACCGCGCGGGCAGGGCGGTGATCGCCCAGCGCGGCGGCGTAAACGCGGTCGAACGCCGGCCAGTGCCCGACCCCGGCAACGTACACCGTGACCTTCACCAAATCCTGCGGCGAACCGCCGGCGGCGTTCAGGATGGCCAACAGATTATGCAGTGCGATTTGGGCCTGTTCGGCAAACGGCGCCGACAGGTTGTGACGCCCGTCCGGGCTGACCGGCAATTGCCCGGAGATATACAGCGTGTCGCCGTGGCTGATGGCCTGGGAATAATGCCCGGCAGATGCCGAGGCCTTCGACGTGTGGATGATCTTCATGGCGCCTCGCTGAGCAGGGCGGCGTAGCGCTGGATGTCCACGTTGCCGCCGGTGACGATGATGCCCACGCGCTGGCCTTTGAACCGCTCGCCCAGTTGGCGTAATGCCGCCAGGCCCAGGCAGCCGGTCGGTTCAACCACCAGTTTCATGCGCTGCATGAAGAAGCGCATGGCGTCTACCAACTGCGCGTCGGAAACCGTAAGGATGTCATTCACCAGGTCACGGATGATCGGGAAGGTGTAGTTGCCCAAGTGTTGGGTTTGCGCGCCGTCGGCGATGGTCGCCGGGGTGTCGATATGCACGATGCTGCCGCTGTGGAATGAGCGCTGGCCATCGTTACCGGCTTGGGGTTCGACGCCAAACAGTTGGCAATCCGGCGACAGGGCGCGAGTCGATAACGCGGTGCCGGAGAGCATGCCACCCCCGCCCAGGCCGACGAACAGGGCGTCCAGCGGGCCGCTGAATTCCAGCAACTCTTTGGCGGCGGTGCCTTGGCCGGCGAGGATGTGCGGGTGATCGTAAGGCGGGATCAGCGTCATGCCGTGTTCAACGGCCAGGGTGCGGCCGATTTGTTCGCGGTCCTCGGTGAAACGGTCGTACAGCACCACGCTGGCGCCATATTCCCGCGTCGCTGCAACCTTGGCGGCAGGCGCGTCGGTGGGCATCACGATAGTCGCCGGCATGCCCAGCAAACGAGCGGCCAGCGCAATGCCCTGGGCGTGGTTGCCGGAAGAAAACGCCACCACGCCCGCCTTGCGCTGCTGAGTGTCAAACTGCGACAGGGCATTGAACGCGCCGCGAAACTTGAACGAGCCGGTGCGTTGCAGGTTTTCACATTTGATGAACACCTGGGCGCCGGTTTCGGCGTCGAGGGTGCGCGAAGTAAAGACCGGCGTCTGATGGGCGATGCCTTCCAGGCGTTGGGCGGCAGCGATGACGTCTTGATAGTCAGGCAATTGCATGAGCGGACCTCGTGTGCATTTGTGGATAAAATATCTATATCAAGACAAATAGTAAAGTTCCGTTTATCACGCCCGACATGCTAGCGTTTCGAGCTTCTTTGACCGCTGGAGGGTTCGACGTTGATCCGACTCACCGACTACATCGCCCACGTTTCCCAATCCCCGTTGGCGCCTTGGGCTGACCTGATGCCTTGGGCTTTGGTGGCCCAGGCACCGGCAATTGTTCGCCAGTTACTGGCGCAATTGCCGGCAGACGCTTACGTCATTCAGGATGAAATCGCCATCCACCGTACCGCCACCGTCGAGTCCGGCGCCTTGCTCAAGGGGCCACTGATCATCGGCGCGCATTGCTTTATCGCCAGTGGTTCTCTGCTGCGCGCCGGGTGCTGGGTGGATGCGCAATGCATCATCGGCCCGGGTGCGGAGTTGAAAAGCTCGTTTGTGTTCAGTGGCAGCAAGCTGGCGCATTTCAACTTTGTCGGCGATTCGGTGCTGGGCCATGGGGTCAATCTGGAGGCCGGCAGCATCGTCGCCAACTACCGCAATGAGCGCGAGGACAAGGAAGTGCAGGTGCGGATCAACGGGCAATTGCAGCGCACCGGGTGCGATAAATTCGGCGCGTTGCTCGGCGATCAGTGCCGAATCGGCGCCAATGCGGTGTTGGCGCCGGGGGCGGTGTTGGCACCTGCCAGCGTGGTCGGGCGCGGTCAGGTATTTGATGCAGAGGCTTGCGTATAAACGCAATGTTGAAAAGAACATGGTGTGTCGGCACGATATTAAATAGAATTAATCTCATTTGAGATTAACTCGCGCCGCGCAGGTTGCTCGCCATGACTGATGCTGTTGCCCCGACCCACGCTGCCGAACTCACGTTGTCGAGTTTGTACCGCGACCACCGCAGTTGGCTGGAAAGCTGGTTGCGGCGGCGCCTGGGCAATGCCTGGGATGCAGCGGACCTGAGCCAGGACACCTTTTTGCGCGTGCTCGCCAGTGCACAGCCAATTGCGCAGATGCAGGAACCGCGTGCCTATCTGGTGACCGTCGGCAAGCGCCTGCTGGTCAACTTTCATCAGCGGCGCAGCCTTGAGCAGGCGTACTTGAATGCGTTGGCAAACCTGCCGCACGCCTGCGTGCCGTCACCCGAACAACGCTGGCTGATGCTCGAAACCCTGCAAGCACTGGATGAGTTGCTTGACGGTTTACCGGTGCTGGTGCGCCGCGCGTTTCTGTGGAGCCAGCTGGAAGGCCTGGGTTATCGAGAGATTGCCGAACGGCTCGACGTTTGCGAGCGCACGGTGAAGCGTTACATGGCCCAAGCCTACGAACATTGCCTGCTGGTGGACCTGTGAATCGCGATGTCGCGCGCGCCGCCGCCCAATGGCTGGCATTGCTGGAGTCCGGCGCCGCCACCGAGCGTGACCATGCGGCCTTGCAGCAATGGCGCGACAGCCATCCCCAACACGAACAGACTTGGCAGAAAGCCCAATCCCTGCGCCAGCGTTTCAGTGACTTGCCACACGCATTGGCGATGGCCAGCCTCGACCGTCCGCAATTGGCGCGGCGAGCGATCCTCAAGCGTGCCTTGGGTGTGGCGGCGCTGGTGCCCACCGCCTGGTTGATCAGCCGCCAGTTGCCGATCGAGGCGTGGCGTGCCGATCTGCACACCGCCACCGGCGAGCGCAAACGCCTGCCCTTGATCGATGGCAGCAGCAGCCTGCAACTCAATACCGCCACAGCGGTCGATGTCGACCGCGCGCATCGGCGCATCACGCTGGTGGAAGGGGAATTGGCGCTGAGTGTGCCGGGCTCGGCTTTGATCGCAGTGAACACCCGCTACGGCGAGGTTCAGGTCAGCCAGGCCGAGGTGTGTGTGCGGCAGTTGTCGACCGGCTGCCGGGTGTCGGTGCTCAAGGGCGCGGTGCAGGTGCGCGATGTGACCGGGCAACTGGCGACTTTGAGCAACGGTCAGCAAGCGTTATTAAAGCCCCAGGGGCTTAGGGAGCGGGTGCCGTTCGATGCGCAGCAACTGGACTGGCGCGATGGCGTCTTGACCGCGCAAAACCAGGCGCTAGGGGATTTTTTGCGCGAGCTGGAGCGTTATCGCCCAGGTGTGCTGCGCTGGGACCCGAGCCTGGAAACCCTGCGGGTCACCGGCAGCTTTCGCCTGGATGACACCGACCGCATCCTCAGCCTGCTGGCCCAGACACTGGGGTTTGAGGTGCGGGCGCGGACGCGGTATTGGGTGACACTCAGTCGCACATTGGCCTAAATCACATGGGCCCGCTGCAACTCGGTCAAGGACAGCGCCTTGAGCTGCGCCAGCAGCGGGTCACGCCGGTCTCGCGGGTGAGGCAGGTCCACCGCCAGTGTCTGACGAATGCTGCTTGGCCGGTTGTCCATCACCAGCACCCGGTCACTCAGGTACAGCGCCTCGTCCACATCGTGGGTCACCAGCAGCAGGGCAATGGCATGGTGCTCGGCCAGTTGCAGCAGCAAGTCCTGCAGTTTCATGCGGGTGAAAGCGTCCACCGCGCTGAAGGGCTCATCGAGCAATAGCACCTGCGGGCGTGAATACAGGCCGCGCGCGATGGCCACCCGTTGCGCCATGCCGCCGGACAAGGCCTTGGGCAGCGCCTGGGCGAAGCCCGCGAGGCCGACTTCTTCGATCAACTGCGTGACCCAGGCCTTGTCATAGTGGCTGTCATCGCTGAAACCGATGTTTTGCTCCACCGTCAGCCAAGGCATCAGCCGGGGCTCCTGGAATACAAAAGCGACCTCGCCTGCGGGGCTGCGCAGTTCACCCTGGAAGTCCTTTTCCAGGCCGGCGACGATGCGCAACAACGTGCTTTTGCCGCATCCGCTGGGGCCCAGCAGGCTCACGGCTTCGCGCGGTTGCAACGCCAGGTGTACATTTTTCAGCACTGTGGTGCTGGCAAAGTTTTTACGCGCGACGTGAATCTCTAATAACGGTTGCATGCTCATTGCTCCGCGCCTTGGCCATTGAAGGTGTCACGCCAGGCCAGGCAGCGTTTCTCCAGTGCCGCGAGCACGCCATCGCTGACCTTGCCCAACAGCGCCAGCACGATGATTGCCGCCAGCACGATGTCCGGCCGCGAGGTTTCCCGACCATCACTGAGCAAGTAGCCCAGTCCCTTGGTGGCCGCGATCAGTTCGGCGGCCACCAGAAACATCCAGGCCAGGCTCAGGCCGCTGCGCAGCCCGGTAAACAGGCCGGGCAGGGCGGCGGGCAAGAGAATCCGGCGCACCAGGCGTGGCCTGCTGAAACCGTACATTTGCCCGACTTCCACCAGCTTGCGGTCAATATCACGAATCGCCGCGACGCCATTGAGGTACACCGGGAAGAACGCGCCAATCGCGATCAGCACGATCTTCGAGGTTTCATCAATGCCCAGCCACAGCAGCAACAGCGGCACCCAGGCCAGGCTCGGAATCGAGCGCAACCCGGCAAACGTTGGCTCCAGGTAGGCTTCGGCTTCACGGCTCAAGCCCACCCAGGCGGCGAAGATCAAGGCCAGGCTCGCGCCAATGGTGAAGCCTGCCAGCACCCGCAACAGGCTGGCGCTGATGTGTTTCCACAACGCGCCCTCGGCCAGGTCGGTGAGCGTCACCGCAATCTCGCTGGGGGCCGGCATCTGGTAGGACGGCAGCCAGCCGATACGCACGACCACCTCCAGCACCAGCAGGATCAGCACCGGCAACAGCAGCCCCTTGAGCCGCCGAGGCCAGGCGCTGCGGTTGATGGCGACCGGCGCGGGAAGGGCCGTTGTTTGGATTCTGCTGGTCATCACGCTCCCCTTACTGCTTTGGCAGCGCCTGGCCGAAAGAGGTGTCGATCAATTGGTCGATCACCTGGTCCACGTTCACGCCACGGCGCACCAATTCCTCGGACACCAGGATCGGCGCAGCGGCCTTGGATGACAGCACATCCTGGGCGCTCAGCAACGGGCTGCCGAGGTCTGTGCGCGACAGTTGCAGCTTGGCCACTTCCAGCGGCAGGCCGGCTTCGTCGGCGAGCAGTTTGGCGAACTCATCCGGGTGTTTCACTGCCCAGTCGCGGGCTTTTTCATAGGCGCCGAGCACCTTGCTGATGGTCTGCGGATGCTCCTTGGCGTACTGCTCGGTGACGCTGACCACGCCGTAGCTGTTGAAGTCCTTGTTGCGGTACAGCAGGCGTGAGCCGGCCTGAATTTCACTGGCGGCCATATGCGGGTCTAGACCGGCCCAGGCGTCTACGTCGCCTTTTTCCAGCGCCGTGCGGCCGTCGGGGTGTTGCAGGTGCACCAGCTCGACGTCGTCTTTTTTCAGCCCGGCTTGTTGCAGGCTGCGCAGGGTGAACAGGTACGGGTCGGTGCCTTTGGTGGCGGCGATTTTCTTGCCTTTCAGATCCGTCACGCGCTTGAACGGCGAGTCTTTGCGCACCACCAGTGCGGTCCACTCGGCGCGGCTGTAGACGTACACCGATTTGATCGGGCTGCCATTGGCGCGGCTCAACACCGCCGACAGGCTGGCGGAAGAGGCAAAGTCGACGCCGCCGCTGTTGAGGTATTCCAGCGAGCGGTTGCTGCCTTGGCTCAGTACCCAGCCGACTTTGCTGTTCGGCAGCGCTTGTTCCAGCCAGCCGAAATGCTTGAGCACCAGGCTGAC
Organism: Pseudomonas sp. O39; assembly: GCF_045447295.1. Taxonomy (NCBI): domain Bacteria; kingdom Pseudomonadati; phylum Pseudomonadota; class Gammaproteobacteria; order Pseudomonadales; family Pseudomonadaceae; genus Pseudomonas; species Pseudomonas sp. O39. Next base: position 21,751 of record NZ_JBJGXV010000016.1, on the reverse strand, counting down.
CGGTGAGTAGTAGGCGTAATCCAGGTTGACTTGCGCGGGGTCGGCTTCGGCGGCGAAGGCTTGCGGTTGCACACACAAGATGAGGGCGCAGGCGCCCAGTAAGCGTTGGGTGAAGGGTTTCATGGAACAGCTCCGGACAAGGCGGTGAGAGAAGGCTTTTCTTATATTCAGAAAATTGAAATGACATGTTCCATCATGCTCAATCGGAATATGCAGTCTCTGTGCCATCTGTTGTCGGGGCGTATTTGCTGGGGTTCAGGTCAATTGTGTTGTGGTGTGAGAGGGCAGTGTGTTGATCCGCTGTTGCCAGGTGAACAGTGCGTATATATCCATATCGAATAAATAAATAGTTATATATTCCTTTTAATGGATGATTGAGTGGCGCATTTTGAGGGCCTGCGCATTCGTGCGGATTGACCCAACAGCCAAAAGGAAAGCCGACATGACTATTAAAGCGATCAACGTGCGCAACCAGTTCAAGGGCGTGATCAAGGAAATTCTGCTGGGGGAAGTGGTGTCCGAAATCGACGTGCAGACCGCGTCCGGCATCGTCACCTCTGTGATCACCACCCGCTCGGTGCGTGACCTGGAATTGAAAGTGGGCAGCGAAGTGATTGCCTTTGTGAAGTCGACCGAAGTGTCCATCGCCAAGCTGTAAACCCCGATCATTTGGGGGAGCTGGCTTGCCTGCGATGCGGACACCTCGGTCCACCAAGTACACCGAGTTGATGCTATCGCAGCGGTTCGGCGGTTCGACAAGCCAGCTCCCACATTTGATTAGGTTCAGCTTCCAAGATCAGGTCGGCTGTCAGGCCGCCTCGGTTTTGCTTTTGATCTAACCACTCAGGTCGGCTACCAGGCCGCCGTGCTCTGCTTTTGATCTTGATCTGTTTTTGATTTTGATCTTAGGCGCCCCGTTAACCACGCTGGCCGAACGCAGGCTTTGGAGCGTGGGTAACCCGGCAGGACGCCGGGTTAGCCGCGATGGGCCAAGGATGGCCCATGGCGGCGGCCCACGGTCCAAAGCCTGCGTGAGGGCACACCGAGCCTAGGCGAGGTGCCGAGTGGTGGGGCAAGAGCCCTTTTGGTCACTTTTGGGGCTCTTTTCCAAAAGTGACCCGCCGTAAGGGCGGAACCCATGTCAGCCGTGACCCAAACAACGGATATGCACTCAGCGCCCCCCGACAACCACAGCACTCAACCCGTAAAGAAAGATGTGTAGATACCTATGCTGCGATATCGGTTTATCAGTCACATGGATGGTGAACGCGAAGCCGTCATCGCAGGCAAGCCAGCTCCCACATGGAGAGAGGCCCGCCTGCCTGGCCGTTAGTTAATGCGCGGGCCACCGCCGCCGGGTGCATGGGGTTGTGGTCGCTCCGGCGGCGCATCACTCGGCAAGCTTTTCGGCGGTGTGTTCGGGTCTTCGTAATGCTTGTGCAAGTCCCCGTCCAGTCGGTTACTCGAGGAGCCACCTTTTTGCGGGGTCTCGTCAAAGTGTTCCCACTCCGATTGCTGGAAGCGAAAAATACTGTCGTCGGTCGGCGTGTCGCGGCCTTTGTAGTGGTGGATTTCGTAGTGGGCGTATTCGACCTTGTCGGCCCAGTTGTCCTGCAATAAACCGTCGCCGGCTAGGTCGCGGTACCAGTCGTTTTCTTTCTCGGTGGCTTTCTGTTTTTTGTTGTGGTCGACAAAGTAGCCGATGATCCCGCCGACTACCGCCAGCACCACACCCACCAGGAACAGCGGCCCGGTCAATGCCGCCGCCGTGCCCGCGCCAAACAGTGCGGCGGCGCCGAGCACCCCGGCCGATGCGCCGAACGCACCGCCCGCCACTTGCAGGCCACCCGCCGCCTGGGCCAGCGGGTCTTTGCTGTCGACCCCACTCTTGATCGCCAGGGCGCCCAACACGATATCGGCAAAACCCCCGACGATATCCGTGGCCGGGCCCAGGACCTTGATCACCGAACCGGCAATCTTCGCCGACTTGGACGCACCCAACTTGGCCGCGCCTGCTGCCGCCAGGCCGTCATCCAGGTGAGTGGCCAGGCCTTCGGTGGCCTCGGTGACGGCTTTGTCGCCCTCGCCGAACATTGTCGAGATGCCGTCGTACTGGCTGTCGGGCACGGCATCGAGGGCACTGGTAATCTTGGCTTTGACGTCGCTTGGCAACTCGTTGACGCGAAACTCGAAGTTAGGCTCCTGCAGCCCGTTCTTGCCCCAAATCTCCGGCAAGGTCTTGTCCAGGCCGAGGAAGTCCACCAGGCCGCCTTTGCCCAAGGTCTCGCCGATCTTGTCGCCCAGGCGCACAAAGTGGCTGGAACCGCCGGCAAAGCTGAGGAAATCCTTGGCGATGGACATCCGCTGCGCCGGGGTTTCACCGAGCTTGCCGCCTTTGCCCACCAGTTGGTAAATCGCTGAAAACAGCGTCACGCCGGCGCCGAGGGAGCCAAGAATGCCCTTGCTGTTAAGGGTGTTGAAGACCTCGCCGAGCATGCCGCGATCGGCCACTGCGATATAGGGTTTGTTCAGTGCGCTTTTCAGGTCGGCTTCGCTGATGGAGCCGTTGTTCTTGTAGACCTCACCCAACTCTTCCAGAGCCTTGGTCACCCCGGCCGACTTTTCCTTGCCCTGCAAGCCTTCGTTGAGGAACTTCTCGAGGGTTTCCTGGGTACGGCGCGGCAGGTCGAGCAGGGTGCCTTTCAATACACCCTTGAGCAGGCCGAACAGGTCCTTGGTGGCCAGTTCCTTGTTCTCGTCGGAGATCTTGCTCGGGTCCGAAAGAATCGCATTGAGGTCGGTGGTCAAACCATCGGCCTGGATATTCTGCGCCGCTTTGCTGGCCGCTTCGGGATCGAACAGTGACAGCGAGGTCAGGGTGTCGCTCAGGTCTTTTTGCGCCTCGGAGGTCTTGCCCTGGTTTTGCAGGTCCTTGAGGTACAGCACGTAATCCGGGTTGGATGTGAGGTCCAGCAGCTTCTGCTTGATCTCGTCCTTGTTCGGCAGCTTGTTGATCGCGTCGTCCATCTTCGACTTGTAGTCGGCCTGCACGGTCGGGTCTTTGAAAAGTTCGCCGATCTGCTGTTGCACGGCCTTGCCGTCGATGATGTCGTGCATGTCGGCCGAGGTCAGCTCGGTCTGCTTGTCATCGAACTCGCGCCAGGTGGTGTTGAACGGGCGCTTGGATTCTTCGTAGCCGGTGATGCCGTGGCCATTCTGGTAGGCGGCCTGGGCTTCCAGGGCGCGGACCAGCTTGGCCCGCGGGTCATCCTTGGGAATCGAGCCGTCTTTGACGCCGGCGCGGTAGGTGTCGATCAGTTGGGTGGTGGCCAGTTCGCTGACGCTCAGGGTTGGCGACTTGTCGTCTTTTTCATCGGCGTGCACGCCGGTGTCCATGTTCAGCACATCCAGGTCAGCGGACTTGGGCAGGTTGTGCTTCGTGCGGGTGTCATCGACTGCACCGGCACTGAAGGCGTCCCACTTGGCCTTGACGTCATCGTAGAGCTGCGGGCTCAGTTCCTTGGACACGATGACTTTGCCTTCGCTGGTCTCGTAGCGGATCAGGCCATCGCCCAGTTCATCGGGGGAACCAAAGGTGATGTCGGTATTTTTCAGGAAGTCATTCGGCCCCGCCAGCTTGTAGCCTTCGCTTTCGCTGGTGTGGATTTTGTCCCAGGTGTCATGCGCGGTGGCGACACTCTTGAACAGCTCGGGGCTGACATTCGAGGACACCACCACCTTGGTGCCGTCATGGAGTTCGTAGGTGAGGATGCTGTCTTTCTGGTCGTTGTTCCAACTGAACGTCTTGTAGTCATTCAGGCCCGGCACTGGCGTGTTGGCGTCGGCCAGTGTCGCGCCGTTATTCAGTTCGCCTTCCACCACGGCCTTCTTGCCCGGGTCGGTATAGACCTCGTGCAGGCCGGCCAGGTAGTCGAACAGCTTGGGGTTGTCATCACGGGCCACGACCATTTTCTGGCCGTTGCTTTCGAAGCGGATCAGCCCCGGGCCGACTTCATCGACCGGGCCGACGGTGGTGCCACCATACGGCGGCCACACTTCGTTATCGCTGGCGCGCTTGTAGCCGGCGTCTTCGCTGCTGGTGAGGCCGGTGAAACTCGCATAGTCGTCCTTGGCTTTCTGGAAGGCTTCGGGGTTGTCACGCTGGCTGATAACGACCTTGGTGCCGTCCTGGGTTTCATAGCGGATCACGCCGGGGCCGGTTTCATCAGGCGGGCCGAGAGATTTGTAATCGGCGAGTTTTTCCGGTGCCTTGCCGTCCGCGCCCAGGCTCTGGTAACCGGCGTTCTGGCTGGCAACCACGCCGGAGAGGGACTTGAAGTCTGCGCTGACTTGCTTGAACAGGTCCGGGCTGTCGTGCTCGCTGACGATGACCTTCTTGCCGTCCTGGGTCTCGTAACGAATCAGCCCCGGGCCCACTTCATCCGGCGGGCCGATGGCCTTGTAGTCAGACAGAGCAGGTGGCGGCGTGGCGTCCTTGGCCGCCAGTTCGTAGCCTTGTTGCTTGCTGGCATCGAGCCCCGATGGCGTCTTGTCCTGGGACTCGACTTTCTTGTTTGCACTGTTCTTGAGTAGCACATGGAACGCTGCGGCTGACTTAAGCGGCGTACCGGGAAGGGATTTGGGGTCGGACGAACGATCAAGGGGCTGGGTCGCCATGCCATGGAACTCCTGCTGTTGCCGGTGGGACTGAAAGGCAAAAACAGTAACAGCAGGGGTTCGGCACTCGCTGCGAAACGTTGTGAATTGCGCCCTAACGGTGACGCAGTGCGTGCGCCATGCGTTGCAGGCCTTCTTCGAGCATCGCCCGTGGGCAGCCGAAGTTCAGGCGTACAAACTGCTGGCTGTCATCGCCGAATTCGATGCCTGCGCTCAAGCCGACCTTGGCCTGTTCCAGGAAGAATTGCTGTGGGTCATCCAGGCCCAGGGCGCTGCAATCCAGCCAAGCCAGAAAGGTGCCCTGAGGGGCATGCATCACCACACCCGGCAAACGGGTTTGCACGGCATTGAGCAGATAGTCACGGTTGGCTTGCAGGTACTGCACCAGCGCGTCCAGCCAGTCGCTGCACTGGCTATAGGCGGCGCGGGTGGCTTCCAGGCCCAGCGGGCTGACACTGTCGACCATGCCGCAGCGGGCATTATTGAAGCGCTCGCGCACCTCGGCGTTCTGCACCACGGCAAAGCAGGTCTTCAAACCGGCCACGTTGTAGGCCTTGCTCGCCGACATCAGGGTAATGGTGCGCTGGGCGATTTCGGGACTGAGGCTGGCGGTAGGGATGTGGCGGCGGCCATCGAAGCACAGTTCGGCATGGATTTCGTCGCTGATGATCAGCGCGCCGTTTTCCAGGCAGGCGTTGGCCACGGCGAGCAGTTCTTCGCGGGGGAAGACTTTGCCCATGGGGTTGTGCGGGTTGCTCAGCAACAGTGCACCGGCGCCGGTCAGTGCCTGGCGTATCGCGGGCATTGGTGTGATGTATTCGCCGTTGATCAGTTCGAACGGCACTTCGATACGCGGCAGGTTCCAGTGACCCGGTGCCAAGCGGATCGGCCGGTAATTGGGGGTTTGCAGCACCACCGGTTGGCCCGGTTGCACAAACGCATGCAGGGCCATATTGAAGCCGGGCTCGACGCCGGGCAGGAACAACAGCTCTTCAGGCTGCACGCGCCAGGCGTATTTGGCCCACAGGTCAGCGACGATGGCTTCGCGCACGTCCGGGCCGGCGACGCTGTAGCCAAGGATTTGCTGATCAAGGCGAGCATGCAGCGCGTGCAATATCGCGGGTGGCGCGGCGATATCCATGTCGGCGATCCACATCGGCAAGATGTCTTGCGGGTAGCGGCTCCACTTGGTGCTGCCGGTGCCGAGGCGGGGGTGGATCGTGTCGAAATCAAAGCTCATGGGCGGCTCGTATCAGAGAGGCAGGTGCAAGAATGGCGCTGATTCTAGCGCCATTAATTTTATAGGCCAGTGCTGATTGCCTGCGACAATTGTCGGTGTGCCTGTTCCACCGCCCGGGCGACCGCTTGTTCTCCGCGCACCATGGCGCCCAGGTAGACGAAATCCACGCTGTGGATGCCCACCGTCGACAGGATCGCGGTCAGATACGGTGTCAGGAAATCCGGCTCATGCCCCTTGCGTGAATTGCCGCAACTGACCAGCACAAACGTACGCCGATCCTTGAGTAACCCGACTTTTTCGAACTGTGCATTCACCGTGAAACTGCGATGAATACGCACCACATGGTCGATCCAGCCCTTGAGCGCCGCCGGCACGGTGAAATTGTGCACCGGGGTGCAGAGGATCAGCAGGTCACAGGCTTCCAGCTCGACGATCAATTGTTCCGACAACGCCGTCGCGTTGCCGCTTAAGCCGCCAGGCGTGGTGAGTGCATTCGCATACTCACGGGTCAGCGGCGGCAATGCCTGGCCGCCGTAATCGCGCTCGCTGACCTCGGCGCCCGGTACCACGTCATCCAGCAGCGCGCGGGCCAGCTTGAAGGTCTGCGCGGCCTTGCCGTGGGGGCTGAAGCTGAGTAACAGGGCGCGGGTCATTGGCCCAGGTCCTGGGAAAAATGCATGCCGCGCGGCAACAAGCCTTGACGGAAGTAGAAACGCTGGGCCAGGACCATATGCAAGCCGGTGTCCAACACCAGGTAGCGATAACCCCGGGTGCGGGTTTCTTCGCGCACCCGCTCGAGCAGTTGCTCGCCCAGGCGTCGACGTTGCAAAGCCGCATCGACCACCAGGTCATCGACATAGATAAACCGCCCGTAGAGGGTGTTTTCGGTCAGCCGGTAGCCGGCCAGGCCGATGACCCGGCCGTGCTCGCGCGCGGCCAGCAAGTGGTAGCCATTTTGGCGCTGGCGCTGGACTTGTTCCGCGAAGCTGATGGCGTCGGTCAGGTGCGGCCGCAGTTGCTGCATCAGCGCAAAGCTGGCGATGCAGTCGGCCTCGGTTTCCATCGGCGCGAATTCGACGTGCTCATTCATCGTTGAGGTTCTCCTGATGGGCCTTGACCGCCGTCGGCACTTTGCGAAAGCTGATGGCGACGCGGTTCAAAGCGTTCATCAGGGAAATGGCCAGGGTCAGGTCAGCGACTTCCTTCTCGCTGAACATTGCCGCCACGCTGACGTAATCCGCTTGCGGCACCTGGGTTTGCGCGACCTGGGTGACCACCTCGGCCCAGGCCAGGGCGGCACGTTCACGCGCGGTGAACAGCGGCAATGCTTCGTGCCAGGCCGCCAGTAGCATGATTTTTTCCAGGCTCACGCCTTGCTTGAGCAGGTCGCGCGAATGCGAGTCCAGGCAATAAGCGCAGCCGTTGAGTTGCGAGACCCGCAGGTACACCAGTTCAATCAATTCTTTCTCCAGGCCGCAGCCATGGATATAGCTGTGGACTGATCCCAGGGCTTTGTAACCTGCAGGGGCGGCTTTGGCGTAATCGAGACGGTGTTTCATGGGCGATCCTTGTTTGCGTAAGGGATGCGCCATTTTCGGTGGCGGCACGGCCGCTCAACAGGGGCATGATTGGACAAGTGGGTTGGGACATGATCAGACTCCGCTTTGTCATTCTGCCGAGCCTGTTTGCGATGTCGTCACTGCCCAAATACCAGGAAATCTACCGCCGCTTTCGTCTGGCCATTGATCAGGGCCAGCTTGGCCCGGGTGATCGCGTGCCGTCGGTGCGCAGCCTTGCGCTGGAACTCAAGGTGGCGCGCGGAACGGTGGAAGCGGCTTATCAACTGTTGGTCAGTGAGGGTTTCTTTGAGGCGCGGGGGCAGGCGGGCACCGTCATTTCCAGGGCATTGCCGCAGGTTGCGATGAAACCGCAGCCGGCCGCACTGCCGCAGGCCTCGGCAACCCCGGCGTTGCAAATGGGGCAGCCGGCGCTGGATGCGTTCCCGCGCAAACTGTGGGCACGACTGGTCACCCGGCAGGTGCGCCGCACCGATGCCGACAGCCTGGGCATGGGCGACGTGCGTGGCGCCCAGGCGTTGCGTGTGGCGATTGCCAGCTACCTGGCGTTGTACCGGGGCGTGGAATGTACGCCACAGCAGGTATTTGTGTGCTCAGGCTATGCGGGGTGCCTGACGCTGGTGTGCGATGCGCTGCAGATGGCGGGGCAGCGTTGCTGGTATGAAGACCCGGGTTATCTGCACGCACGGCAGCTATTGATCCATCAAGGTGTTGAGCTGGTGCCGGTGCCGGTGGATCGGGATGGACTGGATGTCGGGCAGGGCATCCAGCGTGATCGGCAGGCGCGACTGGCGGTCGTGACCCCGGCCCATCAGAGCCCCCTGGGCGTGGCGTTGAGCTGGGCGCGGCGGCAGGCTTTGCTGGCCTGGGCGCAGGAGCAGGGCAGTTGGGTGGTAGAGGATGATTACGACAGTGAGTTTCGCTACCAGGGGCAGCCGTTGGCGGCGCTCAAGAGTCAGGATGTGCAAGACCGGGTGATCCATGTCGGGAGCTTCAGCAAAATGCTGTTTCCGGGGTTGCGGCTGGGCTATCTGGTGGTGCCCGCGCAGTTGGTGGAGGCTTTCGAGCACAGCGCCCACGCGTTGCAACAGCGCAGTGCGCAGTTATTGCAGCTGACGGCGGCGGATTTTCTGGAACAGGGCCATTTCACCCGACACCTGAAAAAGATGCGCCTGTTGTATGCGCAGCGCCGAGGGTTTTTAGTGGAGGCGTTACGCGTGCATTGCGCGGCGTTTTTGCGCGTGGATGAGCAAGCCGGGGGGATTAATCTGTTGGCGCGGTTGGTGGTGGCGGTGCCGGACCACGTTGTCGCCGAGGCGGCGAATCGCGAAGGCCTTGCCCTTCAAGCGTTATCGCAGTGGATGCTTGAACCGGGGCGCGAGCAAGGCTTATTGATGGGCTTCACCAATGTCGTAACAGCGCAGCAGGCGACGGATGTGGCCCTGAAATTGTCCGGCATTCTACAGGCCTGCCTCAATCCAGCGTCGGGCCGTCCGTGACTGAAAGGATGATCGCTCCCACGCCAGGTGGGAGCGATCCGCCGGTCAGTGTTTGACCGGGGTTGGCAATGTCACGAGGTTGACGTAGCCGTCCCAGAACTTCTGCTGATCGACGCCAAACACCACGTTGGCTTTCTGCGTACCGACCGGTGCGCCTTTTTTGTAGCCCAGTGCACGGCCGTAGTCGGCGCCAAAGGTCGCATCTACGTCCACCCACAACTCGCGGGATTCGGTGACGATTTGCGGGTTGACCAGGAACAGTGCGGGCAAACTGTCCCAGGTAAAGCTGTGGTAGCTCGGGTCTTTGTCGAACAGCGGCCCGAACTCGTGCTTGTAGAGGTCGGCAATCGCGCCTTTCTGGGCAATCACGCGCTGGTAAACCGATTTGTCGAAGGTGACTTTCTCGCACACATCATTCGGGAAAATCACGTGTTCGATCGGTGAGCGCAACACGATCTTCGCGGCCTCCGGGTCGAACCACCAGTTGAATTCCGCCGCCGGCGTGGTGTTGCCCGGGATCTCCAGAGCGCCGCCCATGTACACGATGCGCTTGATCAGCGGCACGATGTCCGGCGCCGAGCGAATCGCCAGGGCGACGTTGGTCAACGGGCCGACGGCGAGAATGGTCACCTGGTGCGGGTTGGCCCGCACGCTTTCGACGATGAACTGTGCGGCCGTTTCACTGCGCAACTGGGTGTGGGTCGCCAGGCCATCCGGTGGCGCGATCAGTTGTGAGGCCGAGGTAGGGCGCGGGTGTTTGAACGCCCCCGGCCAGCCGGAGCCAAACAGCGCTTTCTCTGCCTCGTAAGTGGCGTAGTCATGCAGCAGCGGGTAGGCGGCGCCCGAGTAGACGCCCACCTCGTTCTCCACCCCCATGCGTTCCACAGCCTTGAGGGCATCGACTTGTTCCTGGTCGACCCAGGCGTTGCCGCTGACGAGCGTCATGCCCAGCAGGTCGATGCGTTTTTGCGCATGCAACTGGGCGAGCATGATAAAGGCCTGGCCGTCATCGTTGAGCACGTTGAAGTCGGTGTCGAAGATGACTTTTTCAGCCGCCTGCGCGGTGCCGGCACACAGGCCGACGGCGACAATCAGGGCACAGCTTTTAAGGAAAGCTTGCATGGTGATTCATCCGAAAAAATTGTTGTTGTTAACGGTTCACCAGTTTCGCCGGTAAGGCGATGACCAGGAAGCTGCTGAGGATCAGGCACTCGGCGAAGAACCACAAGGCGCCCGCACTGCTGCCTGTGACGTCGATCGCTACGCCCATCAACGAGTTACTCACCAGGCCTGCGATATTCGCCAGCGAGCACGCCAGGGCAAAACCGGTGGCCGCCGCCGTGCCTTTGAGAAAGGTCGCCGGCAGGCTGAAAAACACCGGCACGGCGCCGATGATCGCGGCCGAGGCGATGGCGAACAACAGCACCGTGGCAACCACGTTATGGGTGAAGAATGTGCTGGTGGCCATCGCCGCCGCGCCGATCAGAAACGGCACGATGATGTGCCAGCGGCGTTCGCGGTGTTTGTCGGAGCTGGCGCCGATCAGCAGCATGCCGAGCAAGGCCGCCACGCTCGGCAACGCAGTGAGCATGCCGATATGGAAGGTGTCGGTGATGCCCGCATTGCGGATGAATGTCGGCATCCAGAAACCCATGGCGTAGGCGCTGAGCAGGATCGAAAAATCGATACCGCCAAGCATCCACACTTTGAGATTGAAGAAGCCGTCGCGGAAGCTGTGCTTGCTGCCGGTGGCGTCCGCGTCGTCCTTGCGCAGTTCGCTTTCGAGCAGGCTCTTTTCTTCGTCCGACAGCCATTTGGCCTGTTGAAAGGTATTGGGCAGCGCCCAGAATGTCAGCACGCCGAGCAATACACTGGGCACCGCTTCAATCAGGAACAGCCACTGCCAACCACGCAGGCCGCCCATGTTGTCGAAGTGGCCCATGATCCAGCCGGACAGCGGGCCGCCGATCACGCTGGACAGCGGCAGGCCGATCATGAACAGCGCGATGATGCGCCCCCGTCGATGGGTGGGGAACCAGGTGGTGAGGTAATACAGCACGCCTGGCAAAAAGCCCGCTTCGGCGGCGCCGAGCAGAAAGCGCAGGATGTAGAACTGGGTGGTGGAGGTGACCAGCATGGTGCAGGCCGAGAGCAGGCCCCAGGTGATCATGATGCGTGCGATCCAGATCTTCGCGCCGACCCTTTCCAGGACCAGGTTGCTCGGCACTTCAAAGATGATGTAGCCGACGAAGAACAAGCCGGCGCCCAGGCCAAACGCGGTTTCACTGAAGTGCAGTTGGTCGAGCATCTGCAACTTGGCAAAGCCGATGTTGATGCGGTCGAGGTAGGCGGCCAGGTAGCAGAAACACAGGAACGGAATCAGCTTCCAGGTGATGTTGTGGTAAAGCGTGGTAACGGGGTCGGCGACCGTGGTCGCGGGCGCTGCATTCGCAATGGGCATTGGGGTGTCTCCCGGCGGTGACTTATGGTTTTTATACAGCCGCTTTTGTTCGAGCACTTCGGAGTGCTGTAAAAGCGACTTCCAAAGGCAGTGTCAGAAGACTGAGATATTTCTGGTTTGGCATTGACCTGTGGCGAGCGAGCATCTGTGGGCGCTGGCTTGCCTGCGATGGCATCGGCGCGGTGTAACAGTTACACCGCAGCGTGCGCATCGCGGGCAAGCCCGGCTCCCACAGGGATCGGCTCCCATAGGTGAATGCATTTCCAGGCCGGACCTCAGTTTTTTCAAGACCACGCTCTATGGCGCAGTTCTTAATAACGTCTTATTGCTCCCTGAACTTGCTCATCGCCTCCTGCTTGCTCACCACGTCGCCATACTTGCTGTCGATATCGAACAAGTTGGCTTCGTGGGGCGCGGGGTGTCGGTCGCCGACGCATTCGCGCACGACGATGGTGAGAAACCCGTGTTGCACCGCATCCACTGCGGTGGCACGAATGCAGCCGCTGGTGGAACAGCCGGCCAGCACCACGGTGTCGATGCCTTGGGCGTGCAGCATCGGGGCCAGGCTGCTGCCGAAAAATGCACTGGCATATTGCTTGGTGATCACCACTTCATCGGCCCGGGGCAAGACCTCGGGGCAGAACGCCGCGAGTGGGTTGCCTTCGACCATGTCCTTCATCACCGGGGCTTTCTTGACCCAGATGCCACCGTCGGCGAAATGGCCGGGATGGTAGCGGATATTGGTGTGCACCACCGCAATCCCGTGCTTGCGTGCAGTGGCCAACAGTTCGACGCTTTCAGTCACGGCAATTGCAACCTCGGGGGCATATAACGGCGCGCCTTCGGTGGTATAGCCCTGCATGAAGTCGATCATCAGCAGCGCGGCTTTTTTGCCGAAGCCAATGCGGTTGCCCCATACGCCCTGGTAGTTGGCGTCGGCGGATTGTTCGCTCATCGCAAAACTCCTCAATACGCGCCGGAGAGCAGGGCGCCGGCCCCTGGAACGATCGGCTCCAGGTCCAGCGCCTTGAGCATGGCGTAGGTGGTAGCGATGGCGGCGGTGAGCACCGGTTTGCCGGTTTGCGCCTCGACCTTGGCCACGACCGGCAGCGACTGCATCTGCACGCAGGCCGAGAGCACGATCACGTCGACGCCTTCCAGGTTCATACCGGCGACGATGGCCGGCAGGTTGGCCGGGTCGTGGCGCGCCACTTCGAGGTTGTCGGGGATCTCCAGGGCGCGCCAGTCGACCACGTCAAAGCCTTCTTCGCGGATGTAGTTCACCACCAGTTCGGTCAGTGGCTTCATATACGGCGCGACAATTGCGATGCGCTTGGCGCCCATGACTTTCAGGCCTTCGATCAGCGCACCGGCGCTGGTGATGACCGGAGCGTTGGCGTCGTTATCCGCCGTGGCCTTGCGCAGGCGCTGTTCGGAGTTGCGGTGATAACCCAGCCCCATCGCCATGATCGCCACCAGGCAGGCGTAACCCAGCACGTCGACCTTGGCATCGGACAGTTCAACGGCGCAACGGTCGGATTCGCCGTCCATCGCCGCCAGTTCTTCTTTGCGCACTTGCTTCATGCGCATGCGGCTGGAGTGAAAGGTAAAGCGCTCGGGGCGAATCGCCTGGCGCGCAGTGAGCATCGCCGGGATCTCGGTTTCCATGGTGGTGTTGGAACTCGGCACGATCTGGCCGATGCGGTAAGGCTTCTGCATGGTGGTCTCCATTCTTATTGTGTGAGGAAGTCGCCGAGGGCGTGGAAGAAACCCTCGAGGTCATCCCACGGAATCATGTGCCCGGCGTTGGGTACGCGGGCGACCTGGATGGCCGGTTGCAGGTCCTGGATTTCAGCGATGTCCTCGTCGAGGATCACCCCGCCGCGCCCTGCCACCATCAACAGGGCAGGGGCCTTGAGGTGGGGCAGGTCCTGGTGGAAGTCCACCGCGTGAAAGTCATTGAAGGCGCGCACGATGGCGGGTTCATAGCAGGTGTGCAGCCATTCGGCGCGCAGTTGCAGCTGCTCTTGCGTCCAGGTGGCGCAGAAAGCGCGCATCGCCTCGGCATCCATCCCAAGCAGGGACTGGCGGATCGAGTCGACGTACCACGGCAGTTTGCTCGGGTATTCACGCCGACCGGGGCCAGACACCGGCGGGTCGATCAGCACCACGCGGTTTACGCCCTGGGGATGTTTGACGGCACTGCGCACGGCAAAGCGCGCGCCCATGGAATGGCCGACCAAGTGGTAGCTGTCCAGGTTCAGCGCATCGGCAAACGCGCCAATGTCCTCGGCGCAGGTGTCCGCGCTGTAATCCAGCTCGGGGCCGGTGGACGACAGGCCGCGTCCACGTACATCCAGCACATAGGTGTCGAACTGCGCGCCCAGGCGCTGCGCGACAAACCCCCAGGTAATCGCCGGGCTGGTGATGCCCGGGATCAGGATCAGCGCCGGGCCTTTGCCGCCGTAACGCAAGTAGTGCTGGCGAATGCCATTGGCCTGGACGTTACCGCCATACAAAAAGGTGCTCACGCGGCCACCCCCGATTTCAGCTCCTGGGCGTACAGGTCATAGCCGTAGACCCAGGCCGGGTCTTCCTGGGTGCGCAACCAGGTATTGGCGTTGGACACCGCCTGCACGCGGGAGGCGCGCTCCTTGCGGTTGGCTTCATACAGCTCGAACGCCGTGCGGTAGTCGCTGATTCCGGTTTCCTGCAGGCAGCGCGTGAGCATGGCGGCATCTTCAATGGCCATGCCGGCGCCCTGGGCCATGTGCGGTTTCATCGGGTGGCACGCGTCCCCCAGCAATACCAGGCGGCCACGGCTCCACAGTGGGAGTGGGTTGCGGTTGCGCAGCGGCCATTTAGTCACGCTTTCGGTGGACTCGATCAATGCCTGCACGGTGGGGTGATAGCCCTTGAAGGCATCAAACATCTCCTCGCGGCTGCTGTCGACGAACGCGCCCTGGAAGTCCCATTCGGCATGGGGCACGCCGGTGACGTAGTAGTACTCGTCGCGTTTGCCGGTGGTGTAATACACCATCATGTGCCGGTCTTCGGTCCACCACTTGATGCAGTCTTCGAACCTGAGGTCGTACTTGGCCAATTGGTCGCCACGGATCAGCGCGCGGTGCGCCACCCAGCCGCTGTACAGCGGTTTTTCCACGCCGAGCAGTTCTTCGCGAATCTTCGAATTGATGCCGTCGGCGCCGATCACGATGTCGGCGTAGGTCACTTCACCGTCGGCAAAGGTCAGGCGTACCTGGGTGTCGGTTTCCTCGAGGGTATCCAGGCGTTTGTTGAAGTGCAGCGTGCCGGGTTTGAGGGTGGACATTTGCAAGGCGTGCAGGTCGCCACGGTGCACGGTGATGTAGGAGGCGCCGTAGCCGGTGAGGGGAATGCGCGAGAGGTAATCGCCGGTTTCGCCGCAACGGCTGAACCAGTGCTCGGGGTGTGAGCCCATCAAGTCCAGCTGTTGTTCGATGCCCATGCGGCGAAAGATTTTCATGATGTTGGGGCCCATGTGGATCCCCGCACCCAATCGGGAAAACGCTGGCGCCTGCTCGTAGATGTCTACGTCAAAACCGGCTTGCTGCAACAGGGTGGCCGCTGCGGCACCGCCCAGGCCGGCACCGACGATAGCGATTTTTTGTGTGCTTCCCATGGGGCGTGATCCTCTCTCTTTTTGATTTTTGGCGGCGTCTGTCCGCAAGGTTTTTAAAGTGTATACGCTCATTTTTTGAAATGGGAAGCCTGTGCTCGCAAAATAATTTTTTGAGCGTTATGGTCATCTGTAACGCTTTTATCCCTTTATCTGTTGGGTTTGTTTCGTAAGGTAACGTTGTGGTGCGCTACTTGCAGTCCGTCTGCAATTCAGGTCTCATCGTTATTAATTGGCGTATACGCTATATAAATGCACTAAAGTGAAGCGCGGTGCTTGAACGTGGTGCAGCCCAACAGGAGACAGGAAAATGCCGGTAAGCGATTGCGAACTGACCCAGATGTTTGAACACGTGCTGACGCTGTCGAAGGTCGATCCGACCCAGAGCGTTGCCGTGCTCAAGAGCCATTACTCCGACCCACGCACCGTGCGCGCCGCGATGGATGCTGCGCAGCGCCTGGGGGCCAAGGTGTATGCGGTGGAGCTGCCGTCGTTCAACCATCCCAAGGCGATGGGCAATGACATGACCGCCTACTGCGGCGACACCGCGCTTACCGGCAATATTGCCGCCCAGCGTGCGCTGGAAGCGGCTGACCTGGTCGTCGACACCATGATGTTGCTGCACTCGCCGGAGCAGGAGCAGATCCTCAAGACCGGCACCCGCATCCTGCTGGCCGTGGAGCCTCCGGAAGTGCTGGCGCGCATGCTGCCCACAGAAGAAGACAAGGTGCGTGTGCTGGCGGCCGAGCAGTTGCTGAAAAAGGCGCGCTCGATTCACGTCAAATCCCGCGCCGGCAGTGACTTTCGTGCGGCATTGGGGCAGTACCCGTCAGTGACCGAGTACGGTTTTGCCGATGAGCCGGGGCGTTGGGACCACTGGCCCAGCGGCTTCCTGTTCTCCTGGCCCAATGAAGAAACCGCCGAGGGCGTGCTGGTGCTGGACATCGGTGACATCCTGCTGCCGTTCAAGACCTACGCGCGCGAGAAGATCACGCTGGAGATCGAGAAGGGCTTTATCACCAAGATCCACGGCGGCTTCGAGGCTGAATACCTGCGTGATTACATGAAGTATTTCAACGACCCCGAGGTGTACGGCATCTCTCATATCGGCTGGGGTTTGCAGCCACGGGCGCAGTGGACTGCCATGGGGCTGCATGACAAGAACGACGGTATGTGCATGGACGCGCGGGCGTTCTATGGCAATTTCCTGTTCTCCACCGGGCCCAATACCGAGGTGGGTGGGACGCGCAAGACGCCGTGCCATATGGATATTCCGCTGCGGCATTGTGATGTGTATCTGGATGATGAGGCGGTTGTTATCGCCGGTGACGTCGTCGCGCCAGCCGCCTCACTGGCCCGCTGAAGATTCAAAGGTGGGAGCGGGCTTGCTCGCGAAAGCGGTGTGTCAGTTAACAGATTCAGTGGCTGAACCACCGCATTCGCGAGCAAGCCCGCTCCCACAGGGTTGTCCGGGTTTCTTCAGTGAGAAGCTTGAGTCCATGCATTATCCCCGCCATCATGCCTGCCCATCGCTAATCACCCACCGAGCCCGCCGTGCCTGATTCCTACGTTTTCTCTGAACAAGTTGGCCACCTGCTGCGCAAGGCCTACCAGCGCCACCTGGCGATCTTTCAGCAGAATGTCGGCGACTCCCAGCTCACTGCCGTGCAGTTTGTCACCCTGTGCGCGCTGCGCGATCACGGTGCAAGTTCCCTCACCGAACTGGTCAAGGCCACTGCCGTGGACCAGGCGACCATTCGCGGTATTGTCGAGCGGTTAAAGGCCAAGGAGCTGATTACCCTGGAGCCGGACCCGCAAGATAAACGCAAGGTGGTGGTCGACCTTTCCGCTGCCGGTGCCGTGCTGGTAGATCAAACCGTGCCCTGCGCCGCGCAGATCAGCGAGCTGACCATGAGTAACCTCAACCCCGCCGAACGGGTGGCGGTGCTGTTTCTGTTGCGCAAGATGATCGACGACCCGCAGGAATAAGTGTGGCAAGCGGGCTTGCCCCGCGTTGGGCAGTGCAGCAGCCCTAAACTGACCCAGCCGCTGGGTTCTCACTGAAAAAGCGCGGCGGCCTTGATAGGGCCCCTTCGCGCCCCAGCGCGGGCAAGCCCGCTCGCCACAGGGTGTGCCACCATCCGTTGGCATCGTTTTTGCTCTCGGTTCATGTAGTAGTCACTTCACGCATCAAGTGTGTCGCGAGGCCCCAGGCCGGCGACGCTTTTTTTTGACTGTTTCGTGTAGTAGGCACTTCACCAACTGATACAGGCGAAGCGAATGATCAGCCCCCTCATCACGGTAGCGCTTGAGGTCAACGGCCACACCCAAGAAGTCAGCGCCATGGCGGATACGCCGCTGTTGCTGGTGTTGCGCAATGACCTGGCGCTCAACGGCGCCAAATACGGCTGCGGTTTGGGCGAGTGCGGCGCCTGCACTGTGATCATCGATGGCGTGGCGGCGCGTTCTTGTGTGTTCCCATTGTCCGGTGCGGCAGGGCGAGAGATCGTCACTCTCGAGGGCCTGGGGACACGCCAGGCGCCGCATCCGGTGCAACAAGCGTTTATCGATGAGCAGGCCGCGCAATGCGGCTACTGCCTCAACGGCATGATCATGACCGCCAAGGCCTTGCTCGACCGCAACCCCAGCCCCAGCGAAACCGAGGTCCGCAATGAACTCTCGGGCAACCTCTGCCGCTGTGGCACTCATATCGAAATCCTGCGCGCCGTGCTGCGTGCCGCTCACCTCTTGACCGTGGATGGCCGACCATGACCGACACCCCACTTTCCCGTGACCAGTGGCTGGCCAAGGCCGGCGTCTTACTCGTCGTCGATGACGTGTTGCCGCCTTCGGGCCCGGTGGCCAAGGGCGGCACGCCCACCGTGAAACCCAAGGAGCTGGGGCTGTTTATCGCCGTCAACGATGACGGTGTGGTCTATGCGTTCAACGGCCATGTGGATCTGGGCACCGGCATTCGCACCTCACTCGCGCAGATCGTCGCCGAAGAGCTGGACCTGACCCTGGACCAGGTCAAGATGGTGCTGGGGGATACCGAGCGCGCGCCTAACCAGGGCGCGACCATTGCCAGTGCGACCGTGCAGATTTCAGCGATCCCCTTGCGTAACGCTGCGGCCGAGGCGCGACGTTTTTTGCTGGCGCGGGCGGCGGGCCGTTGGGGAGTGAGTACGGGCAGCCTCAAGGTTGAAGCCGGGGTTATCCGCGCACAGGACGGGCGCAGCACGACCTACGGTGAACTGGTCAGCGGCCAGCACGACCAGTTGCGCATCAGCGGTGATGCACCGTTGAAGGCTGTCGAGGATTACCGTCTGGTGGGCCAGGGCGCTGCGCGCGTGGATACCCCTGGCAAGGCCACCGGTGAACTGACTTACGTGCACGACATGCGCGTGCCGGACATGCTCCATGGTCGCGTCATTCGCCCGCCGTATGCCGGGTTGGATTGCGGGGATTTTGTCGGTAACAGCCTGTTAAGTGTGGACGAGACGTCTATCGCAGCTATCCCCGGAATCGTCGCCGTAGTGGTGATTCGGGATTTTGTCGGCGTGGTCGCGTTGCGTGAAGAGCAGGCGATCAAGGCCGCCCAAGCATTACAGGTGCACTGGAAACCCTGGAACAACGCCTTGCCGGACATGAGTGATGTCGAGCAGGCCATCCGCGACAACCCACGGGTGCGCCGCACGGTGCTTGACCAGGGCAATGTCGATGCAGCCCTGGCCGGCGCCAGCCAGCGCATGCCGCGCAGTTACCTGTGGCCGTACCAGATGCATGGCTCGATTGGTCCCTCGTGTGGCGTGGCCGATTACCAGGCAGCCGGGAGTCGGGTGTGGTCCGGCAGCCAGAACCCCCACCTGTTACGGGCGGATCTGGCGTGGTTGGTTGAGTGCGATGAAAACCTGATTGATGTCATCCGTATGGAAGCCGCCGGCTGCTACGGGCGTAATTGTGCCGATGATGTGTGCGCCGATGCCTTACTGTTATCCCGCGCCGTGGGCAAGCCGGTGCGGGTGCAACTGACCCGTGAACAGGAACACCTGTGGGAGCCCAAGGGCACGGCGCAGTTGATGGATGTGGACGGCGGCCTCAACGCCGACGGCAGCATTGCCGGCTATGATTTTGAAACCAGTTACCCCTCCAACGGCGCACCGACCCTGGCACTGTTGCTCACCGGTCGCGTCGAGCCGGTGGCGGCGATGTTCGAGATGGGCGACCGCACCTCGATCCCGCCGTATGACATCGACCACATGCGCGTGACCATCAACGACATGGCGCCCATCGTACGCGCCTCGTGGATGCGCGGCGTGTCGGCCTTGCCCAACACCTTTGCCCATGAATCCTATATCGACGAACTGGCGTTTGCGGCCGGTGTCGACCCGGTGGAATACCGCCTGCGCTACCTCAAGGATGAGCGTGCCATCGACCTGGTGAAGTCCACGGCTGAACGCGCCAATTGGTCACCGCGCACCGCGCCGATGCAAACCGCCAACGAAGACCACCTGCTGCGCGGCCGGGGCTTTGCGTACGCGCGTTATATCCACAGCAAGTTCCCCGGCTTCGGCGCGGCGTGGGCGGCCTGGGTGGCGGATGTGGCCATCGACAAACAGACCGGCGACGTATCGGTGACGCGCGTGGTGATCGGCCATGACGCGGGGATGATGATCAACCCGGCGGGCGTGCAGCATCAGATTCACGGCAATGTGATCCAGTCCACCAGCCGCGTATTGAAGGAGCGCGTGACCTTTGAAGAGTCGACCGTGGCGAGCAAGGAGTGGGGCGGCTACCCGATCCTGACGTTCCCCGAAGTGCCGCAGATCGATGTACTGATGATGCCGCGTCAGGACCAGCCGCCAATGGGCGCCGGTGAATCGGCGTCGGTGCCGAGCGCGGCGGCGATTGCCAATGCGATTTATGACGCCACCGGCATTCGTTTTCGCGAGTTGCCCATCACGCCCGAGCGGGTCTTGGCCGCGCTGAACGCCGGTACGTTGGGCGAACCTGCCAAGTCGCCGGAAAAACGCAAAAAATGGTGGTTCGGTGCGCTGTTTGCAACCTTGGGCGCGGTGCTGGCCACGGCCTGGCCGTTTCAGCCTGAAATTGCACCGATTGCACCGCCAAGTGCCGGCACCTGGTCCAAGGCCACCCTGGAGCGCGGGCGTTTGCTGGCGGCGGTGGGCGATTGTGCGGTCTGCCATACGGCACCGGGCGGGGCGACCAACGCAGGCGGGCTGGCGATGCAGACGCCATTCGGCACGTTGTACAGCAGCAATATCACCCCCGATGTGAAGACCGGGATCGGCGCCTGGTCGTACCCGGCATTCGAGCGCGCGATGCGCGACGGCATTGGCCGCGATGGGCGCAATTTGTATCCGGCGTTTCCCTATACGGCGTTTCGCAATATCAACGATGCCGACATGCAGGCGCTGTATGCCTACCTCATGTCGCAGGCGCCGGTGAGCCAGGCGCCGACGCCGAATGCGATGAATTTCCCGTTCAATATCCGGCCGTTGATGGCCGGTTGGAATGCGCTGAATTTAAGGCGCGCAGAAATTACCCCGCAGCCTGAACGCGGTGAGCAGTGGAACCGCGGCAATTATCTGGTCAATGGTCTGGGGCACTGCGCGGCGTGCCATTCGCCGCGTAACCTGATGGGCGCGGAGAAGGGCGGCAAGGCGTTCCTCGCTGGTGGCCGTGTCGATGGGTGGGAAGCGCCGGCATTGACCGGTTTGTCCAAGGCCCCGACGCCGTGGACTGAAGACCAGTTGTTCAGCTACCTCAGCACCGGTTATTCCGACGCCCATGGCGTGGCGGCGGGGCCGATGGGCCCGGTGGTGAGTGAGCTGTCGAAGTTACCCAAGGCGGATATCCGCGCGATGGCGGTGTATTTGGCTTCGCTCAATGGCGAAGCGACGGCGCAAGCGCAGGTTGTGGCGGCGGCGACTGTACCGAATTCGAATGGCCGTCGCGTGTTTGAAGGGTCGTGCAAGGCCTGTCATGCCGATGGCCTGGGGCCGAAGTTGTTCGGCGTCAGCCCGTCATTGGCGACCAACACCAATGTGCACAGCGACCAGCCGGATAACCTGATCAAGGTGATTTTGCAGGGTATCAGCAACCCGGCGACCAAGGACCTGGGGTATATGCCGGGCTTCAAGGACAGTTTGTCCACTGCTCAAGTGGCGGATTTGGTTGCGTACCTGCGAGGGCAATTTGCGCCGAATGCACCGCGCTGGGAAGGGCTGGAACAGACGGTTGCGCACCTGCGTGCCAACCCCGGCACTCACTGATATGTCCAAGACATTTGAAGATCAACTGTGGTGGCTTGTCTGCGATGGCGGCGGTTCAGTTGATATCTGCACTGACTGACACACTGCTGTCGCAGCATAGGTATCTACGCAACTCTTTGTGTCGCTTTAAGTCTGTGGGGGGGGGGTAGATTGAGTACATATCCGTTGCTGCGGTAACGGCTGCTATTGGTTCCGCTCTTACAGCGGGTCACTTTTTTACAAGAACGCCTAAAAAAGTAACCAAAAAACGCTTTGCCCCACCACTCGGTGCCTCGCCTGGGCTCGGTATGCCCGCACTCCGGCTTGAATCCGTGGGCCGCCGCAATGGGCCATCCTTGGCCCA